>CAIMAO010000001.1 GCA_903838985.1 uncultured bacterium
CCAGGCTATACATGAAAGCCCGTGTGAGTGAAGAATTAAATTTTGTCCCAACCATTTCTTTTGCAACACCCTGCAGCTCTGTCTTTAAAATCACGAATGATCCCATTTGGGGTGAAATATAAGATGTAGTTGATGTTAAATTCAAAGAAAAAGAGTTAGAACTTCGCCACTGCACTTCGGATATCGGCAGGGAGGTCAGCATCGATGTATTGGTTACATTTGAATTGTTATTGTTTTTCTCCCGGCTTTTCCTTTTCTCCACCGGCAGACAGTTCACTGAATTATTATTCACCACAGCTTCTACGAGAAAGAATGCATTGTTTGATGAATTTTTGGGGACAATGACAGGCGTCCCAGCGGTTGATAGATCTGCAGCAATATTTTCGCTCGTCAGTACGAGCGTAGGCACATCAACGGATTTCAAAGCTTTTACCGGAGTCCCCTTGTTTGCAACGGTGGTGTTAACGGCTACGATAATTGCAAGAGCCATAACCACGAGTGATAATAATGATTTCAGTTTTTTCATAAGCCAAAAATTTTAATTTTTTTAAAAATAAGTTTTGGCAAATCCTGTCTTAACGTCCCAGGAAGATAACTTGTGTTATCCAGGAATCCCGGTTGCCAGCTAATCCCTTAGCTTAAACAACAAGAAGTAAGTTTTTCTTTTTTCAGCTACACATTTTCATCTTTAGTTAATATTATTTTTGTTTCAAGGAAACAATTCTTTATTCATTCATGTCAAACCGTTTAAAGTATAGCTCTTAATATGTTAAAAGCAACTTCATGAAGGTTGATTGTGGAAAACTTTTTGCTAATAAAATATGTTAAGATGGATTTATGCGTATTGGAATTTTTGATTCAGGAGTTGGGGGATTAATTATCGCACGTGCGATTCAAAAAATGATGCCCGAATATGATTATGTGTATCTAGGAGACACCAAAAGAGTGCCTTATGGAACACGTTCACACGAAACAGTATATGAATTTACGCGTGAAGGAGTGGATTATTTATTTAAAAAAGAAAATTGCGCCATTGTGATTATTGCTTGCAATACTGCTTCAGCGAGAGCTTTAAGGAGAATTCAACAAGAATATTTAGTTGATTATAATCATTTACGAAATATTTTAGGAGAATCTAATAGAAATGTCATTGGAGTTTTAATCCCAACCGCTGAAGAATGTGCAAAATATAAAAAAGTGGGAATAATCGGAACAAATGGAACCATCGTTTCAAATACTTTTCCAGACGAAATCAAGAAAATAAATTTACAAAAGAAAAATGATTTGATGCTTTTTCACGGCTCGCACTCGAACCTGAATGTGGTTAACGAAGCTAATGTTGCGTATGCCGAAAAAAGCACAAATCATTTTTCTTTTACCAAAGTTTTTCAAAATCCAGCTCCGATGCTTGTGCCCATGGCGGAAGAAGGGGAGAAGATACTGGCAAAACCATTTTTGATAAAATATCTGAAGCCACTTTTAGCTAAGAAGCCGGAAGCGATAGCCCTCGGTTGCACCCATTATCCATTTTTTAAGGCGGAAATTAGAAAGATAGTTGGGAAAAATATGAAAATTATTTCCCAAGACGAAATTGTTCCGAAAAAGTTAAAAGAATATTTTGAAAGACACCCAGAGATTACTAAAAAGTTGGCGAAAAATAAAAAGGCAAAAATATTGGTGACCGATATCACAAAAAACGTTGAAAAACTCACGAAAGAATGGTTTGGGAAAAATACTAAGCCAGAATTAGTACATATCTAATAAATAAAAAATCAGTGTCATCCATTATAGAATGACACTGGGGTTTTGTTGATCTTTATTGTGTTCATTATTCTTTTTTGAAAATGAAATTCTTTTTGATAGTTTCGTTTCCTGCTTTGGCAACTAAGCAGTATATTCCACTGTCAGTAATTTCATTTAGATCAATAGTTTCATCAATTAAATTGCCTTCCATTTTTTTTTCTGTTCGATATACTTCCTTACCCATAAAATCATATATCATAATGATGGCTTGTTCGACTGAGTCTGGTAATTGATAAACCCAGAATGTTAATTTGCCATGAGTTGGGTTGGGGAAAATATCAAGCTTAAGAGTTTCCTTTGCAGGAGTACTTTCAGGTTTATCTTGGGCTTTAATATTTGTTGCTATTAAAAGCATAATAACAACAAAACACAATAACTTTTTCATCGTTCGTTGATTTAGTAATAGATTATTTTTGTTTGTTTTTATTCAATATAGAAAGGCGGCAGCTCGACATTGCGAACTGTATATCTTTAACTCTTCTTTTTTCAAAGAAGAAGGTTTGCTTACTTTAAGCATAGCACAAGAGAGGTTGTTTAGCACCATCACGGAGGAAACTCCTCCGTATACACATTTACGCTATCGTTGATATGTGTATTTTAAAAAATTCCCCGCAGGTCAGACCTGCGGGGAAAGGTTTACAATTTACAGGATTAGCTTTTTAAGTTTATCCCTGAGTTTTCTATTTTTTTTACGGCAACTAGTCAATTCTTTTTTAATTTTTTCCACAAGTTCTTTAAGTTCATGAACTTGCTTATATTGGTAATCTAACCTCTCAGAGTCATTAAAATAATTTCCTGATATTGGCATAATTTGCTCCTTTCTTTTTAGATTTATTTGTGAAGAACTATTTCTTTTCGTTAATAATCTCTTATTAACTTTATAAAGCAGAGAAAGAAAAGTTTTTGGCGATTCTTTCTCTGTTTTAAAAACTAATTCA
This sequence comes from uncultured bacterium, assembly GCA_903838985.1. GTDB lineage: Bacteria > Patescibacteriota > Minisyncoccia > Phycocordibacterales > UBA9973 > UBA9973. The sequence continues at coordinate 2,742 of CAIMAO010000001.1, forward strand.
GCCAATCCTTTACTGACTTTCCTAATTCAATTAGCTCTTTATGTTTTAGATATTTTTTTCTTACAATCTTGATTAGGTATCCACCCAAATGGAAAAACAGAAGAACACATAAACCAAGTAAGGGCTGGTTAATTTTAGGAAAAGTTTCATCCATTAAACATAATGTTAAACATAAATTAATCAAGAACACCAGTTCATGTAACATAAAAGATCTCCTACCTTTTAATCCTGATCCGCGCTTGATGTTACATTTATAGCTCAAGAATGTTCCTAGGATTAAAAAAGGAAAAGTTATAAGCTTAAAGGTTAATTGAGGTAATTTAAAAAAATGGACAAAGATAGATAAAATTAATAAAGGAAACGATGCGAGTATGACAACAAGTATCCAATTTAGAATTTTTGTTCTGATACTTTTTTCATCTTTGATGATTTCCCTAAGATCTTTAATTGATTTTTTCATTTTCCTGGCCTCTGGTTTTACAGGGGACTTGTTTTTTGGTTATATTTGAATGAACTTATTTATCTGACCACAGCATAGCAAAATGTAAAGGGTTTGTCAAATTAAATCCACAAAAATATAGCTTAAATATAGAACTATTCTAAAAAACCTTTTAAATATAACTCTTTTTTATTTAAAAAGTGTGGAAAATAATTGACACAAAATATAAAAGGGTATATAATAGGGTGTATGATAAACAAAAATCAATTAACAGAACTTGGTTTTAGCGAGAAAGAAGCAGGGGTATATCTTGCTTCTCTTGAGTTAGGACCTGCTACAACAGCAGAAATTTCCAAAGTAGCAAATATTAATCGTACGACTGGCTATGATATTTTGGAATCATTAGTGATAAATGGACTCATTAATCCGATCGGAAAAACAAAAGTGCAAAAATATGTAGCCGAAAATCCAGATAAAGTGATTGTTTTTTTGGAAAATAAAATAAAAGAGAGCCAAGAAAAATTAAAACGAGCTTATGACCTCTTGCCGGAACTTTTTTCTGTATTCAACGAAAAAGAAAAACCAAAAGTGAAATATTACGAAGGGGTAGCGCAGATCAAGGAAGTTTTTGAGGATACGAAGACTCGCAAGAACCGTTCTTGCGAAAGGTGGTGGTTATTTCACAAGACGAAATCGTGCCAGAGAAGTTGAAGGAATATTTTTCGCGACATCCAGAAATAGAAAAAAAATTAGCGAAAGGGGGCAAAGCAAAAATCCTGGTAACCGATATAACCAAAAACGTAGAAAAACTCACACGTCTATGGTTTGGCAAAGACGCTAAACCGGAATCTGTAAAACTTTAGAAAATCCATATTTATGCCATGGCGTAAATATGGCATTAGCAATTTTTACACATTTACCCACACACTTATCCTAAGTGTATGGGTTTACGCTATCGCTGATATGTGTAATTTGGGAAAATTAGTGTCTACTAATTTTGTATATGCGGAGATAGTAGACAATAAAAAAATCCCCGCAAGTATGACCTGCGGGGAAGAGTTGAAATTAACTATCTTGGAGTTAACCCATAATTTAGAGCTTGAATGGAAAAAACTGCAATAAAAATTGATGCAAGGGTATCAATTCGTAGTCCCATTAAGCTCAGCCAAAGAAAAGATGTTCCAAAAAGAGCGAAAAGATGAACAATCTCATGATCTTTTTTGATGCCAAGAATTACGGGGATAGTCTTTACTCCTTCTTTCCTGTCCTTTTTTATATCTCTGAAATCTCCTAAAAGATTTCTGAAGAATAAAGCGAAGAAAACAATTAAGGTTAAGGGATTTAGAAATCCGATGATTCCCCCGACGATGAAACAGTTTTGCAGACCTCTCATTGCCGGAGCGAATACACCCCAATAACTTTTCTTTTTACGAGTATAAAGAATAGAAGCAATGATATATCCAATTATGGCAAGGATATGACCAAAAAGAATTATCCCGAATCCGCCTAAAATTATCCATGCAAAATCTGGAACTCTTTTGCGACCTAAATCTTTATGTTTGGATTCCAAGTAGGCGAGAGAACCAACATGAAGAAGGATTGCACCCAAAAATTCACAAAGATTTGCTTTCACCGCAAAAAGAAGTAGCATCAGGTCAATCAAAGAATAAATTCTTAATTGACCAATGTAATTGAGTATTGTTTTTTTAGTAATATGGTTTATTACTTGTTTCAAACAAATTTTAAACCACTCGGTAAAAATTTCAGGATGTCTTTTAATCTCGGATTTCAAATCGGAAATTTTAATCCATCTGTAATCATTTGCTTCTTCACTGTTGATTATTGGGATATCATCACAATTTCCGATAAACACATGATCGATTTCGTTTTCTATAAGACCATTGTCAAAAGTCGCCTTATATCCAAAACTGAAAATTTCAGTTAACTCACAATCAATGCCCATTTCCTCAATCAATCTTTTGTGAGCCGATAATAGAGTGGTTTCATTTTGGTGAGGGTGACTACAACAAGTATTGCTCCACAATCCTCCCGAATGATATTTGTTGAATGCCCTTTGTTGCAAGAGCATTTCTCCTTTGTTGTTAAACACAAAGATAGAAAATGCTCTATGAAGATATCCCATTTTGTGTACTTTAATTTTTTCTTCTGTACCGATTTGGTTATCTTCCTTGTCGATTAGAATTATCTCATTCATTTTCTATAAATTTAATTGGTTAGTCGGGGCTTCTAGAATCGCCCCGGAAAACCAATCAAATTATTTATTTAAGAACTATATCTTTCGTTAATAATCTCTTATTAACTTTATAAAGCAGAGAAAGAAAAGTTTTTGGCGATTCTTTCTCTGATCTAAAAATTAACCCTTAATCCTCAATTTCTTTCTTTAGTTGGCTAATCTCTCCTTCAATTCTTTTGATATTAGTTTCGAGCAAAGAAATTTTTTCAAGCTTAATTTCTTTGTCCACTTCCTTTATGGTTTGTAAATTCTTGAATTTCTCGAACTTACTCCCATCTCCTTCCGAAGACAATAGGTCTACAAAATGAAATTTTTTCTTCATCTCTTCAGGTGTTAAATCTTCATTCTCGTTGTATCCCCCAAGAATATGATCAATATCTCCTTGACAGCATCCACCCGTAAGAACAAATGTTTTGATTCCTGTTGTTTTTGAGAATATGTTAATAAAATTTCCATGATGATATTCACTACAATGAAATTCTATTAAGCAAAACTCTTTCTTTATTACCATTTTTTTGATACAAGCATTAAAGTCGGAAAAAGCGCTAATTTCATCCCAGGAGTCTTTTTTTATTTCTCGCATCTTTTCTTTTAAATTACTCTTCACAAGAATTTCTTTCCAGAAAATGCGATTTTTTAATTCTTTAGGATCCTGTGCTAACAGGAAATTAACTAATTGTGTAAAAAATTCGGTTGTTTCCATTGTCTTATCTCCTATATTTGGTTTATATTTAAATGTGCATTTTTATCTGACCACAGTATATCAAATTGTAAAGGGTATGTCAAATTTAATCCACAAAAATTAGACTTAGATTTGGAACTATTCTAAAAAACCTTTTAAATATAACTATATTTTATATAAAAAGTGTGGAAAAAGATTGACACAAATAAGAAATGGGTATATACTAGGAGGAAGATGATAAGCAAAAATAAATTAACTGAACTTGGTTTTAGCGAGAAAGAAGCAGGAGTATATCTTGCTTCCCTTGAGCTTGGTCCTGCAACCACGGCAGAAATTTCTAAAACAGCAGGTATTAATCGAACAACTGGGTACGACATTTTGGAGTCATTGATTGCAAATGGGCTCGTTAATCCGATTGGCAAGACCAAAGTACAAAAATATGTAGCCGAAAATCCAGACAAAGTGATTGTATATCTCGAAAATAAAATAAAAGACAGCCAAGAAAAATTAAAAAAAGCGTATGATTTACTGCCGGAACTTTTTTCTGTATTCAACGAAAAAGAAAAACCAAAAGTGAAATATTACGAAGGGGTAGCGCAGATCAAGGAAGTTTTTGAGGATACGTTGACTGCCGAAAAAGAAATTGTGGGTTATGCGGTGGGGACGGATGCTTTTACTTCGGTGGGAGAAGAGTACTTGAGAGATTATTTTAAAAGACGCGTAGCAAAAAATATTAGAGTAAGAGTAATCGCTCCAGATGATCCTGATACTTTAACTGTTATTGCTAAAGACAAGGAGGAATTGCGCGAATCTTTAGTTGTACCACGTGACAAATTTTATTTTACGACCGAGAC
>CAIMAO010000002.1 GCA_903838985.1 uncultured bacterium
CCGATCTACATTACTTTTACTTATTTTATAATTAACTTATACACACTTATCAACAACTATTTAAACATAATTCTTATTTGTTCTAATTCTTGTAAAAGCTGGGGGTCGTTTTTTAAATCAGCTTTTATTTTTAAATAAGAATGTATTACTGTGGTGTGATCCTTCCCTCCTAGTTTTTGACCGATCAACGGATATGAAACATTGAAATCTTCTCGTAGTAAGTACATAACCACTTGTCTGGCTTTGACTATTTCTTTTCTTCTTGTTTTTTCATAGATAGAAGATTCTTCAAGTGTGTAATAATCGCTTACTGTTTTTACAACATCTTTTATTGCTATATTTTTCTTTGGTTTTATATTGTTTTTAAGTAGATTTTTTACTTCAGACACAGAAAGAGGTTTATTTTTTAATCTATAATGACAAACTATAGTGTTTAAACTACCCTCAAGCTCTCTAATATTACCCTGTATGGCACTTGCGACATATTCTACTATTTCTGGTTCTAAATCAATACCAAGTTCTTTTAGTTTTACATTTAAAATTGCCAAACGTGATTCATATTCTGGTTCAGAAACATCTACAATCATACCAGCAGCGAAACGAGATTTTAAGCGATCTGCTAATTCTGGAATATAATTTGGATGTTTGTCTGAAGAAAAGATGATTTGTTTATTGTTTTCATAAAAAGTATTAAATGTGTGGAAAAGTTCTTCCTGAATTTTTTCCATTTTACCAATAAATTGAATGTCGTCTATTATAAGAAGATCATATTTGCGATATTTTTCTTTAAAAGAGTTTGCTTTGTTGTTTTGTAGAGAGTTTATAAAATCAGTGGCAAATTTTTCTAAGGTTAAATAATGAACCTTTTTATTTTGATATTTTTCTTTTATAGAGTTCCCTACCGCCTGAAGAAGGTGTGTTTTTCCGAGCCCTGTTCCTCCATAGACGAAGAATGGGTTGTATTTGGTCCCAGGATTGTCTATTATCGCTTGAGAAGCAGCATAAGCGAGCTCGTTGAATGTTCCTACTATAAATGAATCAAAGCGATAACGTGGGTTTAGGTTGTCGTCTGGGTTGATATATAGGTCTTTTAAAGGCAACTCTTTGTTTATATAGGTTTCATTGATTTTATTAGGTATTTCTTGTTTATTACTCTCTATTTTAGTAATAACATACTCCACAGCACGCATGTTTTCATAAGCATCAGCTATGGTTTTGGTGATAAGTTTGTGGTATTTGTTTTTAAGCCAATCACGCACGAATTCATTTGGCACGCCGACATAGACTATTCCTGTTTCCTCTTTTAAAATAGATGTATTTTTAAACCAAGTGCTGAAATTTGCCTTAGAAACACCCATCTCTATTTCAACCAGACAATTTTTCCAAAGTTGTTTTGTATCCATTAAGTAAGATTATACTATATCTTCTTTGAAGACAGCTTTTAAAAATATATTAACTATGTTGATAAACTGTTGATAATGTTATTATCTTTAATTTTTTAGTTCTTTGACTTAATTGCGGCGCTGGGGTATACTCTTTTTATGTCACAAACATATCAACCTAAAAAAAGAAAAAGAGCAAAAGCTCACGGTTTCTTAGTTCGATCTAAGAGCAAAACAGGCCAAAAAGTTCTTTTAAAGAGAAGAAGAAAAGGACGAGCGAAACTTTCTGTTTAATCTATACCCACAAAGTTAAAAGATATGCTTTCTAAACAAAATAGAAATAATCGTAAAGAAATAGAGCAGATATTTAAATCTGGATCTTTTGTTAATTCACCTAACTTAACTTTTAAGTTTTTTAAGACTAAAGATAATCTAAAAAAGATTTCATTTATTACACCAAAAACTGTATCTAAAAAGGCAGTTGCGAGAAACTTATTACGCAGACGAGGAGATGCTGTTTTGAAGAAATATTTTAAGGACTTCCCTGTTAATTTGTTGGGAGTGTTTGTTTTTGGTAAAAAAAGTATGGAAGTTTTTGGTGGTAGAAAAAATAAAAGCTATTCTCCAATAAATAATTTAGAAAATGAAATTAAAAATATTCTCAACAAAATTAATTAATTTTTATCAGAAATTTTTATCGCCTATTAAAAAAACCTTTATTTATATAGGTTTTTTAGGAAATAATTCTTGTGTATTTTATCCTACCTGTTCAGAATATACAAAAGAAGCTGTGGAAAAACATGGTTTTTTAAAAGGTTTTTATTTAGGATTTTTACGAATTCTTCGTTGCCACCCATGGCAAAAAAACCACATAGATCCAGTGAAATAAAAAAGAGAATAACTTTTTTGCCGGTACGGATTTTTTGAAGCTTAAAAAATCCTGAAATTCTCGCGCCGTCGCGCTCGAAACCCCTTAAAAAGTTACTCTCTTTTTTATTTAGAAATTTTGATTTTTAAGCTTTTTCGTATAGAATGAAGAGATGTTAATGTTATCAAGTATTTGGAACACTATTTTATATGCGCCACTTTTAAATGCATTAGCATTTTTAGTTTCTATCATTCCAGGAGGTGATGTAGGTGTCGCTGTTATAATACTTACACTGTTTGTCAAAGCAGTGTTATTCCCTCTCTCTCAGCGCTCAATAGATAGTCAAATCAAAATGACCTTAATGGCCCCTGAGCTTAAAAAGATAAAAGATAGCGGGGCAAGTAAAGAAGAACAAGCAAAACAAACATTTGAACTTTATAAACACCACAAAACCAACCCTTTTTCTGGTTGTCTTTTGGTTTTAATACAAATACCTATTATTTTTGCCCTTTATTACGTGTTTTATAAAGGCATAAACCTTGACGGTAGTCTTTTATACTCGTTTATACATGCTCCAGTACATATAAATATGACATTTTTGGGTATTTTGGATATGAGTCAAAAAAGCCTTATTTTAGCAGTTTTGGCTGGTATTTCTCAGTATTTTCAAGCAAGTCTTATGCCTAAACCAGCAGTTTCAGGGGGCACAGGTGAGTCTTTTCAAGAGAATCTTACTAAAAGTATGCAAACCCAGATGAAGTATGTCTTTCCATTTATTATAGCCTTTATTGCATATAGAGTTTCTGGTGCAGTTGCATTATATTGGATTACGAGTAATATATTTGCCATAGGGCAACAAATATACGCAAACAAGAAAAAACAGCTTGCCTTAGAAGCTATAAAGAAATAAACCTTATATTTTATGGATAAAACAGAAATACAGAATTTAATAAAGGAATTAATTGAAAAAACCACAATTTCTGTGGGTAAGGTTTCTGTCGATGAAGATAAGCCAGCCACACTTAAATCAAATGGAGATAAAACCACTTGGTTTTCAGTAGAAGTAAGTCAACCTCATTATTTTTGGGAACGTGGAGGTGAAGCTCTTTTTGCCTTAAATCACCTTGTTCGTAGGATTATAGAAAACAAACTTCACCCGATTTCTTCTGCCTTAGAAACAGAAGGAAAAAAGGAAGGTTTAGGAATCTTAATTGATATTAATGGTTTTCAAAAGAAACGTATAGAAAATATACACGCAATAGCTCACATGATGGCTGAAAGATCTAGATATTTTAAATCAAATATAGAAGTTGATCCAATGCCAGCTTTTGAACGCAGAATTGTTCATGAATTTTTATCTGATGCCACTGACCTTAAAACTGAATCACAAGGCGAAGGTCTTTCTCGTAGGGTTGTTATTAAGTATATAGGAAGTATTTAAAGCTAAAGAAACAACTTTTTGCCGGTACGGATTTTTTGAAGCTTAAAAAATCCTGAAATTCTCGCGCCGTCGCGCTCGAAACCCCTTAAAAAGTTATTTCTTTAGCTTTCTATTTTAGTGAAAGTTCCCAAAGATAAGAATCTTTTTTGTTTAAGAAAAATAAGTAGTTTTGATTATCATCTAGACCAAGTTTTATAGCATCCACGTCTTCCCCTCCGTCTGTCGACGGGTCTGAAACAATTGTTGCGTTTCCGCTTTTTGCATCTATTTTCCAAATTACATCTGAAAAAGAAACTTCTCCTTGATACCAAGAATCAGGATAATTTCCGTTGTCTATATATTTTGGTACAGCACAATATAACACATCGCTTGTGGTAGCCCAGACACATTTTTCTGGCAATGTTTTTACACCAGCAGAATAAGTATTTCTGGTATCTAGGCTTAAAATATTTAAAGATAAATTTTTGTCTCCATAAAGAACCATTTTCCCATCAGGGCTTGTGAGTGTAGTTAATCCCGCTATTCCTCCTAATATTTTACTAAAATCTTTTTTATTTGGATTGGTAGAATATGCGAAACCGAGAGCATAAGCAGAAGGTTTGGTGGTGAGTGTCACAACCTTATCATTAGGCCAAAGAGAAAGCCATTCTGTAAATGGTGAACTGAATATTTGAACTTTTGTGCTTGTTTGTAATGATGCTGTGACGCCTGCGACAGTGTCTCCTGTGTTAAACAAATAAAATACTTTTGAAGTGTCTGGAGAAATGCTTATATCTGTTATGTTTTCTGGCAAAAACGAACCCTTCACTTCACTTGTGCCTATTGAGTCTGCTCCCAAATATTCTTTTGGAAGAGCACCTAAAAATGTTTCTATTGTTTTATTATCTGCTTTTAAATATCGCATTATTACAGACCCTCCTTTATTACCAAAAAACGCTTCATATACTTTTGGTATTACAGTCGAAGAGAATTTTCTTTCATCTAATTTGTCTGCAAACGTTTGATAAATATTTCCTGTTGCTCTATTTACATATCTTATAGCGGGAACAAATTCTGTTGGTGGTAAAACTGGTGCTGGTAATTTTTGTTTTTTATCTTTTGTTGTTGGTGTTTTTGTAATTGGAGTGGTTGTTGCGTCTGTTGTTGTAGGGGTGACTGGCGTAGTGTTTGGTGTGATGACTGGAACATCTTTAAATCTCTCTTTCATAAATATTCCAAAACCAGCGACTGGGAAACTAGAAACTTTTTTTAATTTAGCAACAGATACCTCACTTTCTGTTGGTGGAATATAACCAGAAACATCTGTTGGTGTATTTGTGTCTGTTGGTGCTACTGTTTTATTTTTTCCAAATGGTAAAAAGTTTGCAACGAAATTTATACTATCTCCTACCACACCTGTATTTGTGCTCGTTGGTTGATAAAGAGCAAAAACAGTAAAAATACCGATTATTATTACTCCAAGGATTACTATTAATAAAATTACATTTCTTTTTGACATAAAATTAAGAAGGCCATGTGACGAACGTTATTCTCTTTTTAAGATTTGGAGATAATTCTCTAATTTTTGTAGAATAAGCAGAGTCTGTTCTCCCTTTCCCACCCTGGGTATCTATCATTAAATTGTTACCTAAATAAATCATTACATGTCCATTTTTGTCTCCATTGTCGCCAGGCTTCCATCCTATTAAGTCACCAGGATTTAGTTTTGTAAAATCAGCGGTTGATCCTGGAAAAGATTTAGCGTTTGCATTTGAAAAGATGTCAGTACTGCGATTGCCTGGTTTGGGTAATCCAGCACACACATATACTTGAGCGGCGAAAGAAGAACAATCGACATATATTTTCGAAGAGGTTGTGGTATTTCTCTTGTCTTGGCTATAGAGAGTTTTACCTACAAATGCTTTAGCTATTCCTGGAACAGCAGCTTTGCCACTGTTTCCGTTTCCATCATTTCCACTACAAGGAATATTGAAAGGACTCTTTTCGAGAGAGTTTTTACTTATTGGTACAAATGGCTCACTTGATTCACTACCCAAATCATCTATCACTATTGTTGCATCTGGTAGTTTCAGACAAACATTAAGTAAGTCTGGATTTACTGTGTTTAGTATTAAAAAGGCACCTAGCGCAATGACAAGCCCTAGTATCGCGTTTGTTATTGTCCCCTTTCCAGCTTCCTTAGAAGCCACTAGCTCGCTTGTGAGGTATTCTATTCCACCCACAGTGATCATTATCATGGCTAATACGGCTGCTATACCGAGCACTAGTTTTATTATTATTCTTAAATATACACCAAAAGCACAATTCTGAGCAGTATCAAAAGAACTTCCATCAGGATTACCATCCTTACCTAATCCTAAATCAGGCAATGGGGCAAGAGATTTGTACATTGTGTCGGTGTTTACTTTTTCTGGAGTTGGAGCTGGAGTTGGAGCTGTTTTTGTTTTTGGTATGTTTAAATTTAAAGAATCAGCTACACCAACAGTCCCTTCTAAGTCCCAAGCAGATGCATCTATCTTTATAGAAGATGCAGAGGTTGTAAGAGTAACCGAACATTCTTTTAAAACAAAATCACTATTTCCAGTTATTTTTGGTATTTGGCATTGGTTACCAGGAGTAAATTTTGTTAATGTTGTTTGTGACGCAGTAAACATGACAAATTCTCCTCCTGTTTTTGTGAAAAGAGTGGCTGTTATTTTTATTGGATCTCCAACTATTTTATTTGCTAAATCTGCCTTTATTACTAAGGGTTTTTCTTTGGTTTGAGCAACACTAAAAGAAACAAAAAAACTAAACACGAATATTGTTATAAAGGATAGAGTTATTATTTTTTTAAATATATTTGATTTCATTTAAGTTAAAAACTAACGGTAATTTGTTTTGCCATTTCTTGGAAAAGGGTATTTATGTTATTAATATCTAAGCTTATTGTTGCATCTCCAGACTGTCCAGCTTCTGGTTTGACAGATAAAATGTTTTTAGGATTTGGGGCATCTATTTTGTTTCCATTTAAAGACCAACCAAAATCAAGATCCCCAGAATTTATGTTTTTAGGTGAGAAAAAATATGGTTCTGCGACAATAGTTTTTCCATTTGAATCTATTGAAAAGCCATCAGATAATGATGTTTCCCATTTTGTGCCTAGTGTTGGGTCGTTTTCATAAAATAATATTTTTGGGTCTATTGGTTGTAAGTTTATTTTACCAGAAGCATTAGTTCCACCAGAAATATCAGAGACCGCTACTTCAACAACATTGTTTTTATCTAAATAACTGTTTTGAAATATAAAATAATTTTTACCCCAACCAGAAGAATCTATCTGATTATCATCATCTTTTTTCCAATCGTAAGATAAATTAGTCACATCCACCTTACCATTCTGATTTATTATGTTTGGCATTGCTACCACTTTGTATTGTCCTTGGCTTGGAGCTAAAATCCTTCCTTTATAAAAAGGTGGGGCGTAGGTGTCATAGGCTTCCCAGAGCATATCCACATCAGCGGGTGTTATTGTGATATTTTTTGAGACTGTTTGTCCTTCTAATGTTTCTATTGATACAGATAAAACAGTAGGAGTTCCCAAGCTACCCATTCTAAAAGAAAAAGATTTTTTACCTATTCCTTTACTTGTTTCTTGATTGTTTATCAACCAAGAGATGTTTGCCTTGTCTAAATCTGTAGAATGGCTACTTATTGTGGCACTTACATCTTGATTTGGATTGGGGTTTAGGGGTGAGATAGAAAGCACTATGTCTGTGCTACGTATTTGTGCAAAAGCAAAAGAACCCAAAAGGGCGACGGCAAGCATTAAAACTAAAATTAAATATTTCTTTCGCATACTATGTATATATTCTATCACTTTTCTTCTGCTTTTTCTAAGTCTTGTTTTGCTTTTTTGATAGACAATATTTGAGATGGGTCAGAAGTAATTATCTGGTCTTCTGTGTAAGAAGAAATGATTTTTATAGCCACGTGTTTTAATCCTGCGAAGAATATACCCTCCCCCACACCAGATTCCAAAAGTAAATACTTTTCTTCATCTGTAAGGTTGAATGTTTTTTGTAATACATCAATGGTTGTCGGAGATTGTTTTAACAGAAGTTGTATAGAAGAGTTGGTGACGATAGGCACACCGTAGGGGGATTTCATAAAGTCTGCAGCGTCTTGGGTGATGGTTGAAAGTCCTAAATAGTATTTTCTACCTCTTTTGGCTATAGAGTACAAAAATGAGGCTGTGTCTTCGGATTTCATCATCCACCAAGCTTCATCCACCACCAAGAGGCGTTTCTTTAGATTTTTTCTTACAGCTGTCCAGATGTAATGCATTACGATATACATAGCGACTGGTTTAAGTTCATCTTCCATGTCACGAACAGAAAAGACAACGAATTTTTTATTTATGTCTACATTTGATGGTCTATTTAAGAATGTAGACCAAGATCCTTTGGTGTATTTAACCAATCTTTGTATGACTGAGTCACTCCCCTCCATACCACTCAAAACCATTTCAAAATCTGAAAGTAATGGTGGTTCAATGTTTGAAAAATCAGAGTCTGGTGTTATGTCTTTCATTGCATAAGTTTCTGAAATAGCACGATCAACCATTGAATCTTCTTCTGGTGTAAGTCCACCCAACATCAATCTAAATAAACCAACTAAGTTTATTATATTTGACCTCAACACATCTTCTGTAGATTCATCTTCTCGTGGTATTGGTAAATCAAAAGGATTTATGTGGTGATCTGAAGAAAGAGAAATGTTGAAATATCTTCCACCCACAGCTTCTGCTAAATATTCATATTCCCTTTCAGGGTCTATGACAATGACGTCTACATCAAACATTAGGGATCTCAAAATTTCTAACTTTGTTGCATAACTTTTACCAGAACCAGATTTAGCGAATGTCACGGAATTGTAGTTTTCTAAAGAAAATCTGTCAAAAATAACTAGAGAAGAGTTATGTCTATTTACACCATAAAGTATTCCCATGTCTGAAGTTAAGTCAAAAGAGACGAATGGAAAGACGCTAGAAAGTGGTTCTGAATTTAATTTTTGGTGTATGTTTAATAAGTCAGTGCCAAGAGGCATAACACTTTTAAAACCTTCTTCTTGTTGGAAAAGTGCTGGTTTTATATAGATCAATCTGGATTCTAGTATTGATTTTATTTCATTCTCTATTTTGTAAAGTTCGAGTTCGTTGTCTGCATAAACAGTGATGTATATACTCACATCAAACATTTTTTCTTGTGCTTGTATTAAACTATCACGAAGACCTTCCAAATCTTGATATGCTGTGTCTAGCATTGGATCTCGCACCATCCCCCTTTTTTCACGCACACTTATTTGACTTTGAACTTCAGCAACTTTTTTCTGGAATTGTCTCAAAGCTAAAGATGTATCTATTGGATGAATAAATATCGAGACATCAAAAACTTTATCCAAATTTATTATTGGAGAAAACCAATTATCACTCAAAAATCTAGGATAAGAAATTATGAAAAAAGTACGGGCTATTTTATCACCTAGATTTATTGATTTTGATTCTATTTTTAAAGCAGAGGGAGCTATTATGTCTTGAAGTTCAAGTTTAGCAGACTCATATATTTCTTCTGGCAACACCGCTAAAACAGAAGCATTGGTTGCTTTGTTTTTTTCTAGTTTATTTTTTCCAAATAATTTATCTAATATTCCCATAATTTTGCTTTATAAACTTTATAACTTTTTACTTTTCCAACTCTATCTTACCCTCCAATTCTCCTGGATTGAAAACTTTATAAAATACTTCCACAACTTCTTCTGTTCCAAGCTGAACTGATTTTATTCCACAACGTGAAAGTCCTTGTTGTATGACTCCTACCCTCTGGTCTAATTGTGATCTTTTTTCCTCGAAATCTAACTGATTTTTTAATTCTTCTTCCTTTTTGTTTCTTTTTGAAAATAAACCGTCAAATATACCTGCTTTTGGTTTTAAGTTCACGTGTGTGTAAGGCACAACAACAAAAAAGTTTTTTGTCATTATACTGACAGATTCGGTGAAATTTTTTATAAATTCTATATATTCTTTTGTTTGTAATTTAAGTAATGGTTCACTTTGCACCTTCATTCTGTTTTCTAATAATAAAAGATAATGTCTTATGTCGAGTCTTCTAGATTGAACGGAAATTTGTACAGAAAAATCAAGGGTATTTAAGAAATTTTGGAATTGTAGTATTGTGGCTCTTTGTTCATCTTCTGATTTTAGAGATAGGTTGACTGAATTGGCAAGAACAATAGCTCGAAGGTCTCCACCTTTCAAGACGACAATACCATCACGGACTTCCTTGATTGGTACAAACTCTTGAGTTGCTTTTGCGTTTAATGCCATAATTTTAATTATTTTCTTCTTTTTTCATATCAAGCACATCCAGACTCCAAGCCAAATCTCGAAGTTTGCTTCCACTAAGCCTTGAACCATTTTGCAAGGTTTCCTGTTTTAACACTGCTGCTGCTTTCATTTCTTCTTGTTCTTGTTTGTTTACTTTATTTAGATGTCTTTTCCAAATATAGAGTCTGTCGTGTGATGCGAATTTTATTCCAGCCTCAATCATATTTATAAAAGGTTTTCCGTTTGGGTGATAAAAAGTAAGTGCTCCAGAAAGACCAGCAATTAATAAAATAGGAATAGCCCCTATCCATATTCCTAATAATTTAAACAATGTATAGCATAGTCCTGCCCCGCCAGCCAAATAAGCAAACTCCTTAAAAGTAAAAGGGCCGAAAATTTTATCCTCTATTTCCAAAAATTGTGGTACTTTGAATTGCATAAATTAGTTTCTAGGCGCTCGTGACTAGATTCTAGTTAATTATAATATATATTTACTCTAGAAACTAGAAACTAAAACTATTTTGAACTTCTTATTCTATAGGCATTCTGTATGGATCTACTTTTGGTAGTTTTGTTTTAGCGTCTTCTGTACTTTTTGTCATATTTCCAAGTGAATGATCTGTTTCTTTTGTTGTCGCCTGGAAAGAACCACCAAGTTTTTGGGACAAAATAGAAGGTGTTTCTTTATTCATTGTTTGTATTGGTGTTGGGTTTTCTATTTTATTTAACAAGTTTTCCCTATTTTCAATAATTTCTCTATCTTTTACAGGAGCTTCTATTTTACTTTCATCTTTTGGTTTTCTATTTTCAATAATTTTTACAAGCTCTTCACGAATTCTTTTGAAAACTTTTTCATTCATATCATTTACCAATTCATCAATTTTATTTTTAGGCATACCCAATCTTTTTTCTAACTCTTTTGGATATTCTTCTGGATTAATAAGCCCACAAAGCAGTAGTTCTGTTTCTGTTTCTAAGTCTTCTAGTTGCTCGTAGCTATATCCTTTTTCTGTTCGCATTCCCAAGATAGTTGATTTCCAATCAACAGCATCAATAGCCCTCCTACTATCTTCTGGAAGTTCCGCTTTAGCCTTTTCTATTTTTATTTGTAATAAATCTACGGTTGTATTCATAATATTTTTATATAACAAACTTATTTTTAATGTCTTCAATTTTAGAATTATTATTTATAGTATTATCTTCTGTGTTCACAACATCGTCGTTAGAATCGTAACTTCTTTCAAGAAAAGCAGAATAATCGCCACCAGAGAGTATAAAATCAACTGTTTGTTCATAACCTATTTTTTTGTTTATTAGCTTATCTTCTGCTTGTTTTGATAATTGGTAATATATGGGATTAAAAATTTTCTGAGCAACAATTTTAGCAATTTCTTCTGCTTCATTTTTGCCTACACCTACATTGTTTTCAATGTTTAAAACATAGGAATCTCCTTCTGTTAATCCTAATAACATTAGGGCTGTTTCTAGTTGGAAATCATTTAATTCATTATCAGTAAGTAAGTATTTTTTGCTAATTTCTTCTGTAATTTGTTCCCAACGAGAAGAATTAATTGCATCTTGTGATTCTTTTGGTAGATTTTTTATTTCCTCATTAAATTTTTGTTTTAATTTTTCAGTCATATTTTTTAATGTGATTTTTCACCACTATCTAATTTTACATCCATTATAATTTTATGTGCAGCTTCTTTATCAGCAGCTGGACTGTGTTTAAATGGATGTAACAATGATTGTATTACATAAGTTTTATCACTTGAAATTTTATTTGCATAAGCTGTTTTTATTTCTCTGTTTGCCTTTTCTATTTCATGGTGAGCGTCAGGAATATCGACTGTTTCTAAATTGTTTATTGATCTTCCTTTAGTTGTCTTATTATTTTGTTTTCCTGTACCATCTTTTGTATCGGTGAAATATATTGTTTTTGTCTGGCCTTTTTGCAACGAGGAATCTGTTAGATAGGTTGTTTCAAAAGAGAGATCTCCATCCTTAATTGCTTTTTTACGTGCCTTTAATTCTGCTACTTTATCATTTGCTTCTTTCTTTGCCATAACCTTGGCAGGATCATCAACATCCATTGCCGTAGCAGCAGCCAAAGCAGCGGTCTTTTCAGCTCCATCTGGTAATTTACTTGCATCACTTATTGCTTCTTTCTTTGCTTTAACCAAATCTGGGTTTGTAGTTTCTTTTGAATTTAAATCAGCAGCGTTTTCTCTTGCTGCCTTGATTTGTTTATCAAGTGAATCAAGATCATGTGAGTAGTTATTAAGAACACCTTGCAGATCCCTTTCTGTATTATTTAGATTTTGTTTCAATGTTGAATTTTCTTTTAGTTCAAGATCTTTTGCTCTCTTTTGTTTCTTTGCAACCTGATCAGATTTCATCTTTTCATATCCACCTTCTTTTGCCTTACCGACGTTCTTTAATCCTATGTCAGATAAACCTTTGCCAGCTATTTTTACACCTCTTGCGTCAAAGCTAGCTTTACTCAAAGTATTGCCAACATTAAGGGCACCAAATTTACCTTGCTTTGCTCTGTTGATTGCCCAGTCTGAACTAGCAATTTTTTCTCCAACTCTACCAAGTGTTGCTCTTCCCAACATAGCTGTGCCACCCGTAGCTGCACCTAGTGCCAATCCACCAACCATCTTTGCTGCACCCA
This sequence comes from uncultured bacterium, assembly GCA_903838985.1. GTDB lineage: Bacteria > Patescibacteriota > Minisyncoccia > Phycocordibacterales > UBA9973 > UBA9973. Next base: position 12,733 of record CAIMAO010000002.1, read on the forward strand.
TTACAGCTTTACCCATTTCACCAGAATATTCCACTGCAATTTTTTTAGCCTGTTGTAACAACATCATAATTAATACGAAAGGTATTATTATTGTTAGCAGTTGCTCTTTTGTACTTGTGGTATCGTTGTACGTCACAACGTGACCCAGGAATTCTGTGAAACGTATTATTATGTATAAAAAGAATATAAATATTGGAGCTAAGAATGCATTTTTTAATAAATTATCCCACCAAGTTTTGTGTCCAAACCCAGGTATTTCAAAAGGTAGAGTGTATGAAACAAAGGCAATAGGTGCAAAAATCATAGAAAGCCAGAGTGAAATTACTCTTGCAACGAAAAGCACTGCTACTGCAAAGAAAATATAACCAGTATAAAGTGTGACGGCTATAAGTAAAAGTGTAATAAACAAGAAAAATCCCAACCCTTTTTGTTTGTAAGTTTCCATAGCAATTCTTTGGGGGTTGAATTTTTCAATTATTCCTATTGAGATGGATTTTTGTCCTGCATTACCAGATGCAGAATCTTTTAAAGTTCCGTCTGCATTTTTAGCAGTTGCGTCTTTTGAAGTTATACTATTGTAAAATACTTTTGCTAGGATGTTTGATCCATCAATGATTACTTGTGTGGTAAATAAACTAAAGTTTATAAAAAGAGCAACAATGACAACCACACCCACTAGTTTTTTGTTGTCTGTGACATTTAAGCCAAGTATTGTTTTAATTGCTACATAAATAAGTGCAATTATGAAAAATATATTTGCGATATCTCGTATTGATGCCCAACCCTCTTTCACGAAATCATTACTATATGAAGAGCTGTTAGTTGCATAATATATGAAGAAATCAAGAAAGCCCCCTCCTATTTCAGCAACCCAAGAAGAAGCACTCCAAAGCGAATAAAATACTTGTGCGACACAACCTGAAATTTTGGTAATTCCGCAATCAAAACTTTCAACAGCATCATCTCCCGAGGAAGAGGAAGAACTTACTGGGGCAATTGTAGGATCTGTGTCACTTTTTTTAGGAGTATGAAAGTCCTTTGTTTTAACAACATCTGGATTATTATATCCTCCAAATATTGTCATAGATACTGTATAATCTGTTTCGGGTTCTAATTGTATTGGCCAATCTAGAGTATTGATGTTAAATTTATTTTCTGGTTTCATCCCATTAAAAGTCCAACCCTTTAATGGAAGAGGCATTTTAGGGTCGTCTTTTGAAGTCCATTGCAAAGATGCTAAAGGCGTGCTTCCCGCGTCTACATTTTTTTTTCTTATTTCAAATAGAAATGATTTTCTTGTATCTGTTGGGTAGTCTCGTATATTGTTGTACATTTTATATGTTTGGGGTGCACTTGGAATGATATTTTCTGTTGCTGTTAAGCAGGTATCACACTTTGTGTTGTCTGAATCTAATATTATCCAAAAATTAAAATTTGCTGATGTCCCATATATTTGATCTACATCGATACGAGAAAGTCTGTCAAACATGTCTTTTGTGTTTACTGCTAGGGCTTTATTTGATTCTATCTTTACAGCTAGTTGTTTGTTGTTAATTTTAATATTAAATGAAAAAGGAACTACAAAAATAGATATTATAGCTAACAATATTGAAATTTTTAATAAGTTTTTTTTCATTTTCTACTTTACAACTCGCCTCGGACTATTTTTTGAAATAATATTCATACGCAGAAGCATTTTTTAAATCTGCACTCGTATCTCTGACATCTATTATTTTACCATTAAAATATTCATACACGGTTAATTTATTTCCTGAAAGTTGAAGTTGATAGGCTGCGACATCTGGCTTGCTGACACGTATTTCTTTTCCTTTGCTATTAACATAACCGAAATCTCTTGCGAAAGTATCTGCTAAACCCCAAGCAAAATTTTGTAAATTATCTCCTTCTCCATATCCATACAATTTTGCAAAGGCTGTGTCTGCTGTTATTTGTCTTACGAAAACTGTTTCAATACCTTCGTGATAATGCACTACTGCATCTCCCGGTGGTGTGATGGTTTGTCCTAGTTTTAATGGCGTAGTGTCTATTATGCCTGTGCTTGTGTTTGTGTTTCCATTGTTGTTATTTCCATAATTATTTCCATTGAAATTGTTCTGATTATTTATATTATTTTGATTGTCACTATTACCATTGTTATTATTCTGATTATTATTCTCATTGTTTCCATTGTTGTTGTCTCCGGTGGTATCACTACTTCCATCATTTCCACCTCCTAAAGTTTCGTTATAGTTTGTTGTGAAATCTAAAGCAGAACCAGTGAAAATAGTTTCATTACTTTTTCCTAAATTATTTTTTGCTACAGCCCTGAATTGATATATTGTCTTTGGATTTAAACCAGATAAATTAAAACTAATATTGCCATAAAGATTAGAAAATTTTCCTATGTCATAAGTTGTTTTACCCACTTCTTTCCAAACGGTTGGTGCGGTAGTTGTGTTTTCAGCTTCTTTGTATTCAAAAGAGGTTGTGACAGTTTTAGTGGAGCAATAATTACCAGTTATTTTAGCAGAATCGGAAGTTATCATGGTTGATCCACTTGTGTTGACTGTGGTGGTGTAGCAATCAGTATGAAATTTCTTGATTATACTGGTTCCCCCATATGCTATGCCTTCCTTGTTTGATATTATTGCACAATAATAGTAAGTAGTGTTTGGAGAAAGTCCAGTTATTTTTTGAGAAAAAGTTTGTGATAATGTGCTAGAGTTTATTTTTGTTAATTTTAGATCTCCTGTTGAACCCATATTTGTGCCATAAATATCATTACAATATATTGGAGAAATATCTGCTTTTGAGTATCTGAAATATGCAGTGAGTGGAGATAATGTTGAACTCGAAGTTTTGTAGCCCCCTACACCATTTAATGTTGCACTAGTTTCACCCAAGTTTGTAGCCTCATTTGTTTGAACAAAAAAATTTTCTTTTGCTGAGGTGGCAGTGTCTTTTATATAGCAAGATTTGAGCACATAAGGTGCTGGATCTCCGCCAAACATGTTGTTGTTGCAGTCTATGCCACCGGCTATATTGTATTGATACTTGAAGACATTGTTAGCACCATAAGCGACATCTTTTGATCCAGCAAAACTGCAATGAACACCTTCAGTTGAGCAAAGAGTGTAGCCATTTGGTAAATTTGGACTAGTTGAATAATATGACCAAGAAATAAGTGGTATCAAGAATAAAGCTGTTATTAATATTTTTATTGTATTCTTTTGCATTTTAATAAACTCCAATCATTGATTCAAACGGTCCACCACGTGCGTCACCATCTGTTTTTCTACTTCCTACTGATATATATCTATACTTTGAATCAGATTTTACACCAAATATATCTTCTGCAAATTTTAATCTCTCTTGTCCACGAACTTCTATGTAGTCAAGACCACTTACATGTCCAGCAGAGAAAAATACAAAACTTAAGAAACCAGGGCCAAATACATCATATTCATTTTTAGGTGTTGTGTTTTTATCCCCACTGTTCCATGGATCTGGCAGCATGGAACCCTCTTTTGTATATTTTTCATTGTTGTAATCATAAAGTATAGAAAAAGGATAAGTCATTCTTTTGACAGAGTTTATGTTGTAGTTTTTCCAATCTCTTCCTGACACAGCCGTACCAGCTGAGGGGAAATTTTTTATGTTGTCTGGATTTTGTAAAAATGCTTCACAGCCAGATGGACCTTTTAATAGTGTTTTATATACATAATCTTTTTTATCTATGATTTGTTTCGTCAAACTATCAACACTGGCTATGTCATCTCCATTCACCATTTCAGCAGAAATATTTCCAAATTTATTTATTTGTGTTTTTAGTGCAGTTTCATAATCATCTCCACCATTTGAATATGTTTCATTTAAATCATCAACAGATTTTTTTATGTCGCTTAACGTATTTATTACATTTTTTAATGAAGAAATTTTATTTTGATTGTCTACTATCATTTGAGCATAACCAGGTAACTGGTTGTAATCTGTGATAGCTTCAGTAGTGACTGACGGAAGAATACCTGGGCCTGAAAAATATGTCTTATTGATTATTTCTGCATATCTACTTAGAATTGTGTTCATGCCATTAACAAATCCACCATAACTTTCTGTATTTATAGCTGTTGAGTCATTTCCATTTTCATAGTCTGGCATCACTCCAGTAAACACATAAACTGCTGTTGCATAATATCCTCTAAGTTTTTCAGAATCATCAGGGCTATTAATAAGACTTGCAATATAACCTACTGCAACTCCGACAACTGCTCCGATTATTGTACCAACAACAGGAACAGCTGAACCTACAGCTGCACCTGTTGCCGCCGCTGTCCCTACTCCAAGCAAAGCAGCAACAGGCGCAGCAAGAGTCAATCCTGCAATCGCACCAGCAGCCATTGGCGCGATAGATGTTATGGTGCCTAAGATAGCATCCATGTTTTTGTCTTTTAAGTCTTCTTTTGTTTCTGGGACAACTTTATTTAATGCTGCACTTAATACTTTTTGAGAATCACCTTCCCATCCTGGATGTGGTCCTGGGATACAGTAATCTAGTTGATATATTGCGGGGATAAGTCCGTAGGCGTTAGATATTCCTGTTTTATCATCAAGTTTATAATTATTGCCGTCCGTTGTAGACATTAATTCTTTATTTTGTTGTGTAAGTTTGTCAGAATATGTTCTTTGTTCATCTATTAAAGCTTGGGTAAGGTCTGTACGAATATTAAAATCTGGATTTACAGAAAGCCAAGATGTTGTGAGTTGGGCTGGGGAGAAGTCTTGCTCTGTTTGGGTTCTGATTGTGTTGTTGTTTAAGGTGTCTGAGCTAGAGCCAGTTAAATCATCAGTGTTAATTTCAGAGAACCCCTTTTCCATAAGGCTGGAAGAGAATTGAGCCAGAAGAGCATTTGTGACTGCTTCTATTGCGTCATTTAGATCTTGGGCGCTTAACAGAGAATCTTTTGTGGTTGTCATTGTGCTTGTAGCTGCATCAGCTATCATTGATCCAGGTGTGACGTATTTCCATTGTTTGCAAAGTCTATATATATACATATATGGAAGATATGCTTCTCCAGTTTTTTCATTATAAGTAGCTTCACTACCTCCAGTATTAGGATGGTTGCTTCTTTCTGTTAATGCTTTTTGGTTTTCTTCTTTTGTGACACCTTGTGGATCAACACAACGTTGATCTCCAAGAAAACCATTTGCTTGTGATAATGCATCATGATATTTGTCTGCGGTTGATTGGACTGTTCCTTGTAGTCTCTTTTGTAGTTCATTATCTGCCATTAATTTAAAACCGAGAGGATTGTTTGCTGGGCTCTGTGTCATAGCTGTCCAAGCGTCCCACCCACCTTGGCTGAAATCTTGTTGGAAGGTTGATGCAGAATATTCAGGATTAGTATCCTGTATTAGTTTATCTAGAGAATAGGTAGCATTATCTTGGAATTTACTATTGAAAGCATTAGCTGTATTTTTTAGCCATTCTTTACCGAAAGGAGAACCAGAAGCTGTTATTTCTGTGCCAAACTGTAGCACTTCATTTTTAGCTATATCACCAAAGAATTTTGTAGGGTCTTGGATAAAAGCAGGGCTACCATTAAAGCCACTCTTTATCCAATTTACAGTGCTTACAGTAATTTTTTGTAAAAGCATTTTTGTCACGATACGTCCTATGGCTGCGGTGCAGGTAGAGTTGTCTTTGAGAGCAGAAATATCTTTTTTTGTATCTTGTGCTAACTTTTTTGTATCTCTTATGTTATCTGCCGCCGCTGTTCCTTCTATGTTAACATTGACAGAATCACTTAGACTAGTGTTGTTTTTTATAATGTCTTCGACTTTAGGGGTAATTGAATCTATTAAGTATTCAGTTCCTGCTGCTAACCCCCCTGATAGAATCATAGTTTTTGCATTTCCCCCTTGTATTGCGTTACCAAGTGCTGCTACTGTTCCAGTGAATAATAATTTTGTGGTTAAGCTCGTGTCTCTACATTGAGGTAAAGAAGAAATAGAAAATGAATGACCCGAGATACTTTGAGCTTCTGCCTTTTTGGGTATAAAACCAAGAGGCATAGAAATAGTACTGACAATCAATATGAATGAAATTATAGAATTTTTTAAATATTTCTTTTGCATTTTACTTTAAGAACTTTAAAACTTTTTTACTCTTGTATTATATCACTATTTTGTTAAAGCTGTCTCTAAATCTCCCACTGCTGCTACTAAGTCATTACTATATTTTTGATATTGAGAAATACCAGAGAGTCCTACGACAGGATCATCCATAACTTTTTCCATATTTGAAACGCTTATGCCTGTGTTGTTGGAACTATTTGCTATCCGTAAATGATAATCTGCCAATCCTTCTGGGACTTTAACATCTGTAATTATTTTTTTAGCAAAATCTTGATATGCATTCGCTATAGCTATTAATTTAGCTGAAGAATTAGGATTATTTGCAGAATCTAAAGTAATTTTGTTACTGATGATATCCAACTCGTCTCCTATCCCAGCTGTTTGATAAGTTTTGAATATTTTTTTTATAGTATTGTAATATGCTTGTCTAGAAACAGCAGTGTCATTGTTGTCTAACTTTATATCTGAAGCTGTGTAACGATCAAGTAAGTTTGGGTTTGCTACTTTTTCACCCAAGGCACTTGAAAAACTATTTATGGCATTTTTGTCAACTTGTCCAGAAGATTTCATTGCACTGTAACTGACGAAGAACTCTCTAGCAAACTTGTCAGTTTCTGTCAGATTTTTATCATTTGCTGTTACACTTTCGTCTATATTTAATTCTTTCTTTCTGTTTTCTATATAGGTGGCATCAGGTGTATTGTTGAAAGTTATTTTTTTGTTTTTGTCTGTTCCCCAGAGGTCTTCTTCCCAATCAGGTATGCCGTCTCCATCAGAATCTTTTTGAATTAAGTCTGTGACAGATTGATTTGCTACTTTTAATGGAACAAGATTTTTTTTATTTGTTGTACTAAATATTTCTCCCCCTGAAGACATAAAAAATATGACAAATATAATTACTCCCAAAACAACAAGAACGCTTAAGATTATTAAGAATTTTTTTGTTGGTAAATATTTTGAATATTTTTCTTTCATGATTTTATATTTTTATTTTGAAGTTCCAAAAAGGGTTATTGTATTTAGGGAAACAGTAGCATAAGTAGGTGGGTTCCCTGGACGAACACAGTTTATAATTGTTCTTCCGGTGTATTTACCTAAAATTGATTTACCTGTTGTTGGAGTAGTTCTTGTTTTTGATACTACCGCCCAAGGTATAAAATAACTAGTTGGTGTTCCGGTAGGAGAACCCAAAGGGATTATTGTGATAGATTTACCTAAAACAGTACATTTGTATCCAGCCCATTCTTTTATTTCTATTTCCATTGCTTTGTCACTAATTATTTTTCCACCAAAAAAGCCTCCGATAGAAGAAGCAGCAAAAACTATTCTAGTACCAACAAATACCAAAAAAATAATTAGCAGAATAAAAATTGTGCCTTTTTTCACACATATATTATATCAATATTAAAAAATAGATGCCACTATTTTTTGTGAATATTTATGTTTTTAGAAATATTTATCCAATCTATAAGCGAAAGTTCCTCTGCTCTTTTGTTTCCTAATGTTTTTATAAGATTTTCATCTATGTAATTTGAGTTTTTAATTAGATTTTTTAGGTTTGAAGAGAGTTTTTTACGTTTATGAGCAAAACCAGCACGGACCACTTCCCAAAAAAAGTCTTCATTTGCGTTGTTTTCTATGAAAGTTCTCCTAGAAATATTTTTTATTGCAATTACTGCTGAATCTACAGCCGGTTCTGGTGAAAAATATCGTGATGGCACTTTTGTTATTAGTTTTGGTTCCCCATAGGCTTTTATTGAGATTGAAAGAATACTCTCCTTCCCATTACGTGCCACTATTCTTTTGGCTACTTCGTGTTGCACCATTAGAATCATCATTTCTGGCTGATTTTTTTCTGTTAAAAACTTTTTAAAAATTGCACCAGTAATGTTGTATGGAATGTTTGCAATTATTTTATAATCAAAATCTGGATAGCCCTTTCTATTTTGAGCTTCCCGAGGGTCCCACCCGGTAATCCGAGAAGGGCGCAGGGACGAAAAATTGGAAGAGATATCCAGATTTAAAATATCTTCTTCAAGCAAAATTAATTTTTTTTCAGTAATTTCTTTTGCAAATTTTTCTTGAAGGAACTGAAATAAATTTTTATCTTTTTCAATCGCTATTATACAATTACTTTTTTCTAAAAGTTTTTCTGTTAATGCTCCCTTTCCTGGACCAATTTCTAAAATAATATCGTCGGGTGATATTTCTCCGGCTTCAACAATTTTTTTAATCACTAAGTTTGATTTTAAAAAATTTTGGCCCAATGATTTTTTTGCTTTATGTATTTGCATTTTTTTAAATATAAATTGTTTTTATTCCACCCTTCTCTCCTTCCTTTTCTATTATATCAACTGGTATGTCTCCAATGAAATCAGATAGTGCATTTATCTGTCGTGAGCCAAAGATGGTGCGGAAATTTGCAAAAGATAAAAATAATTTTTCTTTTGCGCGAGTGAGCGCAACGTAAAAAAGTCTTCGTTCTTCTTCTTTGTCTTCACCACTTTTTGCTTCATTTGATTTTTGATGAGGAAAGAGTCCATCTTCGAGTCCTGTGATAAAAACGTATTTAAATTCCAGACCTTTTGAAGCGTGAACTGTCATAAGCTTTACAGCATTTGTTTCATTTTTTTTATTTTCTGTAATCATTATTGAATCTTGGTCTGAAGCGAGTGATGCATCTTCTAAAAGTTTTTCTATGCCCATTCCATTTTCCAAATTGTCATATTTTAAGGCCAAAGTTGCCAATTCCTTAATGTTTTCAAGCCTTTCTAGGTCTTCTTCCCCACCAGACAAAAGCTCTGTTTCTATGCCAGATTTTTTAACTGTAAATTTTATTACTTCAGACGCTTTTCCATTTTCTATTTTTTCTTTTATTTCTTCTAACGTTTTATAAAAATTATCAACTTTGATTCTTACTTTTATTGGTAGACTTTCTTTTTCACCAGCAAAAATTTTTACAAGGGTCACTTTTCCTATTCCCCTTGTGGGGAAATTTATTATTCTTTTTATATCAGAAAGACTTTCAGGATTAAGTGCAGCACGAAGATACGCGAGTGTATCTTTTATTTCTTTTCTTTCAAAAAATTTTACACCAAGCACTTGATATGGGATGTTATATCTTAACATTGCTTCTTCTAACGCACGAGATTGAAAATTTGCTCGATACAAAATTGCTATGTCAGACAAAATATTTTTGGGTTCTTTTGCAAAACTAGTGATGCTTTTTCGAGCTGGTCTGGTTGAGCCCTTCGGACTTAATGAGGGCGACCCGAGGACCCGAGAAAAAGCATCGCTAGCTTTGCTATCTTGAAGCTCTAAAATTTTTATTGCGACGAAATCTGCTTCATCTCCCTCATCTAGCGCCTCATAGAAACCGATTTTCTCCCCTACTCCATTTTTAGTAAACAAATTTTTATCTGGCCTATATTTGTTTTTCTTTATTATTTCATTTGCTGCCTCTAATATGTTTTGTGTTGATCTATAATTTTCTTCAAGTAAAACTATTTTTGCATTTGGGTAATCTTTTTCAAAACTTAAAATATTTTTTAAGTTTGCCCCACGCCAAGAATATATATTTTGATCCGCATCACCCACGACACAGATATTTTTATTTTTTTCAGAAAGCAAACGTGACATTAAATATTGTACTTCGTTCGTATCCTGATACTCATCAATATGAATATATTGCCATTTATCTTGATACATTTCTCTTATTTCCTTGTTTTCCTTTAATAGTTTTGTTGCTTTTAAAAGTAAGTCGTCAAAATCTAATGAATTTTCTTTCATTTTTTTCTTTTCATAAATACTCCAAACTTGAGCCACTATTTTATTTAGATAGTTTCCACTACCACTTGGGCCATTGGCAATCTCTTCATAATCTGCAAGATGTGTAAATTTACCTTTTTCTCGGCTGATTATATTTTTTATTTTTTTAGGATCATACTGTTTTGGGTCAACTCCTATTTCTTTTAAAGCTTCTTTTATAAGGGTTGTAGAGTCTGACTCATCTAAAATAGTGAAATGTCTAGTCAAACCCAATATTCTCGCATTTTCCTTTATAATATATACTCCCAACGAGTGAAAAGTGCTAACAAACGGATGGCTGTTTACTTCGTTGGTAATGCTTTTTTGAATGGTCTGGCCGGGATAGGGACCCGGAGAACCGAGGACCTGAGAAAAAGCATTACCAACGAAGTTTACTTTTATTGCTTCCCTAATCCTCTCTTGCATTTCCTTTGCTGCTTTGTTTGTGAAAGTCACAGCTAAAATTTTCTCTGGAGCGACGCCATTTTTTATTAAATTTAGTATTCTATGTGTGATTGTTTTGGTCTTTCCTGCTCCAGCTCCTGCAACGATAAGAAGCGGCCCTTCCATATGAATAGCCGCTTCTCTCTGTTTTTCATTTAGTCCTGACAGATGGTCTTCCATCCATCAAATATAACACAGAATTCTTTTATAGTATTAAGTTACCTAATAGGTTATTTTTTGCTGCGTCTAATAACGCTCTATCTATAAATTCTATATTTGTTTCTCCAAGACTAACAGGTGTTGGAGGTATCGGAGATAATTTTGTCACTTCTTGTATCTTGGTCATATAATCATATAAAGGTTGATCCATTGGAATTACTGGGTCAACTTTGACATTCTGAGTTAGAAAATCATGAGCATTGCCTTGATTAAGAACAGAATTAAATTCGTGTGCTGTTTCTATTCTTTCAGCAAAATCTGGGTTTAGTTTATTAAGTTGATCTTGCATAAAAGCTAAGTTGTGACTTTGTAGATCATGCACGGCTTGGAGTTTTTCTATTGGTAAGTTATATGAAGCATTAACTTTTGCAATTATTGGATTGTTACTGAGCCATTCTTTATCTGCTGCATCATATGGTTTTGTTATATTATTATCTATTATTCCAGATTTTATTGATGCTTTTTCTGAAGCAGCATTTACTAACTCACTTTGATTAGCACCACTTACATTACCTGTTCCTTTAATGTTTGCATTATCTATCAAGTTTGCATGGTCACTAGTTTCGGGTGTGTTTTCTAAGGCTGATGTGTAATGATGGATAGCTGGTTTATTATGTGCATATTCATAAACACTATTAAATCCACCAGATCCAGATTGTTTTCCTTCAAACATCTCTTGCACTTTTATATTTCCTGATCCTGGTGAATCTGTTTCAAGTACATAAGCAGCGTTACCTTCTGTACCAGGAGCTCCCGTATCTTTCACCCATGTTTCTGTACCATCTGCTTTTATGTAACCATTTTCCCTTGCAATAATATCAGCTTTATGGCCTGACCATTCGTGAACTGCTGTTTTGTTTGTGAGATCTCCTTTGAATCCAAATTTATCTGGGTGCATTTCAAGTTGTCTTCTGAAAGCTCCTTCTATTCCTCTCTGGTCAACTGTAGCCGCTTTTAGATCATCTGGGTTCACTGATGGACCAGTTGGTTTTACGGGTTCTATAATTCCAGGCCCCTTAGGTCCATTTCCTTCCCCAGGAATAGCTCCTCCACCACCTTTGTGTGGTGTTTCTGGATTCAAAATTCCTCCTCCATGTGGAAAGATTCCAAGCATGGTTGGGCCAGCAACCCAATCAGTCATCATTTGAGCACCTTTTCCGGCAAGAAGACCTGCTACAACAGTGCCAAGAACGTTGTTCGCTATAAAGTATTTTTTATTTCTACGAATTTTATCTGCATATTTGTCGCATAATTCAATATTTTTATCAGCAATTTTTTGAAGAATTTTTTCTTTTTCAGTTGGGTCGGTTTCCCCCCTAGCAAGTTGTAAAAGATGTGTCATTTCTTCAGAATTTAAAGCTTCATTTTGTTGTTCTTGTGTTGTACGTGCGCTATCTTTTTCATAGGCTCTTCTCGCCAATGGTTGGATAATTTTCTTTGAAATTTGGTATCCCAAGACACCTCCACCAAGACTGCGTATCATCTTATATCCAATAAATGCTGCACCACTAGCCGCCGCCGCCACGGCAGCTGGAAGCAAGAAAGCAGTAGTACCTCCTACCATTGCAGCACCCAGAGCCCATTTGGTTCCTCTTCCCATTTTTGCATACCCTTGAAAGATCTTACTTTCTATCCCTCTTTTAAAGATATTTTTAACATGATCCCATCCTGTTGGATTTACAGCATGAGAAGTAGAGACCTTTGCATCTTGATAACGAATTGATTCTGTTTGTATCATTGAGAGTGCAAAAAGTTCGGCATCTTGAACTTTTTCTTTGAAGTCATCGTGATCACGAAACTGTTCTATGTTTTTTAGTTGATTTTCTAGATTTGCAACTTTGAGTTCACGAAGTAGTGGATGATAAGCATTATCTATCAGTCTTATCTCTTTTTCTATGTCTTTAACTTGTTGATCATATTTTGCTTTAACTGTAGAAATATCTGCATTTGGGTTGTCTCGTGCATCTTTGTATTCTTGTTTGATTCTAGCTACTCTATCTTTCAAAGAAAACATCTCATTTCTTTTTCCAGATACGTTTACAGCTGCGGCGATTTCTCTGTCAGAATGTTTTTGTTTTAGTTCAAGAAGCGCTCTTTCTTGAGCCACTTTTTGTTCTTCTGGAGTTTTATTAAAATAAGCAGCTGGATTATATTTACAGAAAATTTCTGCAGCATTTAAAAGTTGTTCACGTGAATATTGCTCTTTACTTTCTTTAGTTTCATTTTTAACAATTGCGTTTGTTGTAGGAATAGCATTTTTTTGAATACTCTGAACAGGATTTTTTTCTTTTTCTTCTTCTTTAACGATAGGCTTTACTTCTTCTTGTTTTTCTTGAGATGGTACTCTTTTTGCCATTTCTTCTTTTATTTCAGCATCACTCAATCCCATCTTTTTAAGTTCTTCTATAAGTTTTTCATTTTCCTTACTAAGATTGTTAAGTTTCTCATCAAGAATTCCTAATTCAGCTTTAGTTTCTTTTATCTCTTTCATCACATCTTCTATTTTTTTTGCTTTAACATCTTCTCCAACATCCTTCTTTTCTGGTGCATCTTTTTTTTTCCAAGCAATATTACCCTCACTTGCTAATTCTTGAGATGTTTTTAGTTTACCCTGTGATTCGTTTGTTAATTCTAAGCTCTTTTCAAGTTCCATAATTTCTTTTTCAATTAGGCTTTTATCTCCTACATAATCAGTACTTTTAAAAGATTTTTCTAATTCAGCAATTCTCTGACGTATATCACTCGTTTTTATGTTTTCCTGTTTTTCTTTATTATCTAATGGTTTGGATCCATAAACAATTCCCTGTTTGTCTTTGTCTGTTATTTTATAATATTCTGAAAAAGTTTCTATCTTGCCTCCTGTATTTTTTGAGTCTTCCATAAAATTTTATAATTATTTACTTTGCTAAAAGTAATGATTTATAGGTTGCAACCTCTTCTTTTACGAGGTCTTCATAGTTTGGGATTTCCTTTTTTATAAAGCTTGATATTGCTTCTGTATTTTCTGGATCATTTTTTAGCATTTCTGAAAGTTCTGTTTGTTTATCGTCACTCAAACTTTCCATTATTCTAATCCAGACACCCCTCGTCGTCACATATGCTGCATCGTCTAAGATACTTTGTTTTATTTCTGGTTCAATGTCTTCAAGGCCGAGCTCTTTAAATAAATTCATTCCTAAAAATTTTTCTATTGTTTCTTTGTCCATGATTTTTATGTTTAAAAGTTAATTTTTAATAATTTTATTATGCTACTTTTATAAAAAATACGCAATTTTAGATATTTTTTAAGTCTTTTTCTAATAGATCTATTTTGTTTGTTAATTTCCCTTTTTCTATATTAATTTTGTTTGTTTCTTCTATGTTTGATCTTAATTTAGCAAGCGTCTCAGCTATCATTTTTTGTCTTTCTGCCTCGCTTATAACTTCTTTTTTTTCAATTCCACCCATCTTTTCCTCTATTTTTTCTGTTAGGTTTTTTATAGCTTCATCTGTACTTGTTTGTGGGCTGGTAGTAATTATCTTTTCTTCTTGTTGTGTAGTTGGTGTTTCTTTTTGGGGGATTGTTTCTATGACTTCTTCTGTCTTTTCATTAGAAGAACCACTTAATGCTCTTCCTATCATCTCTTTTGCTTCTTCATCGCTTATTGTGTTTTCTGGTTGGACTGGCTGTGAAGTGTTTTCATTTACTTTTTCTTCAACCTTATCTAGTTGTTTTTCAGCAGCTTCTTCAGTTTTTCTTCCAAAATCCCAATCAGTAGAATCTTGTTCTTTGGGTGTATTTCCGAAATCCCATGAAGTATTTACCCCTTCTTCATTTTTTGGATTATATGTTTTAGCTTCCTCTTGTTCGTTTTTTTGTTCTGTTTGTGTTTCTTCTCTAGGTGTTTCTGTTTTACTTTCATTAAACTTTTTTAATACTTCTTCTAGGTATGGTTTTGCTTTTTCCTCTAACAAAGCGACCCCTTCTTTGTAAGTTAACTTTGATCCCTCTATTGTGTTGAAATCAAGAGAAGTCACTGTGTATCTATCGTTAGCTTGCAACACCATTTGAAAACCATTTATAGAAAACATCGGAATATATCCAATTGTCTGATTTTTTTCTTCGTGAACAGGGAAGATAATACCTTTTCTTTTTTCTATTGTTCCAAAAGCATTGTCTATTTCTTCTAATGTGGAATTGTCTATTTCTTTATCAAGAGCATTTTTTAAAACTCTTTTGTCTACATTTCCAATCAAAAACCATTTGAAAGGGTTTTTCTTCTTATCTAATTCTAGCTGAAGTTTAGCTAGTTGCTCTTTTTTTTGGTTTATTAATAATGTTGTATTTTCGTTTTCCATATTAATCTTTTGTTATTATAAATTATACAATATTTGATAATCTTAAACAAAGCTTTTATATTTTTACAGAATACAAGGCTTGCTCTTTTTGTTCCTTTGATACGTCAAAGTTGTTGAGAATTTGTTCTGCTGCAAGTATTGAAGCTTGTTGATCTCTAGTTAACCTATATGTATCTTGATATGCAAGGGATCCAAGTAACTTACTTGCACTGTCTGTGATCTTAGTTTCTCCAATATCTTTAGCATAGAATTTTTTTTGAATTAGTTTCTTTATCTGTTCCCAGACTTTATCATCAAGGTCTGTTTTTATTGGAACATTTTTTTCTGTTGGGTGTTTTTTAATATAATTATCACGAATTATTTTATGGGTTGTAATGTTTTCTAAAGAAATTTTATATTTTTCTATTCTTGGATGAATAAATTCAAGCATGCTTTCAAGTTGTGCAGTGGTAAATTGATGATTATTTCTTGAATCCCCTTCCATTTCTATGCCAATAGAAAAGTAATTTACTTTATTCTTGTCATTAAAATCACTTTTACCTGCATGCCCTAAAACATAATTATCGTTATTAAACAAATGTCTTGTTCCATCTTTTAATATTAAAACATGAGAAGATCTTCCTGTGGTTGTATCTTCAAATTCCTTAATAATTTGATTTGGATCTCCATAGTTTCCAGTATGGTGTAAGACTATTACTGATTTTTCATTTACAGCCGGTTTTTTTGTTATAGAGTCCAAGGTATAATTTGGTGTGTAATGTTCAAACTCCTTGTATTTATTTTTGTATTCATAAGGTGAAATACGTCCATTATTAATGAGGACTAGTGCTATACCACCATCAGGATTACGTCTTAAATGTTCTGCTATCTGTTTTTCTGTTAAAATATTATCCTTGTTTTTGTTCCACATTGGAAGATTGTATGATCCATTGTCGAGAAGATATACTGTTATTTCTGTACCCTTATTTTCTTTTTGTAATCTTTCATATATTTTAAATATATCAGCGAAACTTCCATTTACTTGTAGCTGTTTATTGCCACAAACCATAATTACTTTTCCACCCTCTAGTGTACCAAAATGAGTGCATTCATTGGGTTTAATTTTTGTTATGTTCTTGTTGTAGGTTACTCCTATTGGGAAAGGTATTTGTTGACCTTTCTCATTTGTTGTAAGTGGCACCATCCTCATTGCCTGATCATGATAAGCTAGATTGATTGTTCCATCAGGATTTAATTTAAAATTGAGTGGAATTTCATAAGTTTCTGACACAAGCCAATTATCATCAAAATCTTTATAGTGTCCGGCTTTTATTGTTCTTGTTAGCTTGTTGTATCCTATTACTGGTATGTCTCCTATTTTTTCTTGTGTTCTTTCTGTGTGTCCTTTTAATTCTGTTTTAAAATCAGAGAATTTTTGGAATTTTTTAAATAAATTTGTTGTAATCCCAGCTGCGGAATCAATTTTGGTGTAGTTTTCTCTGTCATTTATTATTTTAAATTGAGGTGGAGTTTTGTCAGATAAATCAAAAACGGAAGTGCAATAATATCCAGATTTATAATCAATTTTTTGTTCACCCAAGAAGTCGTAAGTAGTTCTTTCTCCATTTATTATTTCTTTGTATATTGAATCGATTCCTACTATATTAGGATCATCAGTATCTATCTTTTCAATATGTCTTTCTTTCCAGTTGTTAAACATATCTATATATTTTTGAGGTGTAGCCACATAAGATAAAACTAAAAAAGATGCTACACCAACAGGCAAGTAAATATATTTAGCCATTTTCTTTTCCAGTTTAGTTTTTGCTTTTTTTATATATTTTTTTAAAAAAAGAACTGAAGGATTATTTTTATTTTCTTTTTCTGGTATTTCTTCTATTTTTTCTTCAAATATTTTAGTATTCTCTTCTTCTATATTTTCAATGTTTTCTGATACTAATTCTTCTATATTTTCAATATCTTTTTCTATTGTTCCACTGATAATTTCTTTTTGTTCAGCAGCTTTCTGTTTTTCTATCTCTTCAAGTTGAGCTATCTCTTTTATAAGTTCATCCATTTCTTTCTCTAATCTTGCAATTTCAATCTCTTCTTCAGTTTTAGCTGAGGACTCTATTGTTCCTAAATTAGGTATATTTTCTTGCTTCATGTTGTTTTTTATTATAAAACCTCTAGCTTTTAATTCCTAATTTTTAGGTGGAAATTAAGGAAAATACCTACATATTATATAATCTTTAAAGCATTTGTCAACTTAGTTTTCCACACTTAAGGTGGACTTGAGCCATGAAGTGAGCTACCCTTAATATAGTGCTGAACAGAAGTATGGAATAAACTGGCTGATTTACAGAAAAGATAGTAACCATCGTGAGAACCTTATCCGCTATATTGCGGTACAGTACAATTTAGGTCGTCCTGTGTTTCACCCTTATTTTAAAAGGGTAAAAAAGGAAATCTCTCGATAATTAATTTGTTTTATAAAACCTCAATTTAAAATATTCAGTTCTATT
This sequence comes from uncultured bacterium, assembly GCA_903838985.1. GTDB lineage: Bacteria > Patescibacteriota > Minisyncoccia > Phycocordibacterales > UBA9973 > UBA9973. The sequence continues at coordinate 30,180 of CAIMAO010000002.1, forward strand.
CTGACGTTTTCCCTATTGTCTGGGGCGTTTTTTGCGCCTCTGACCACCAACGCTAGTTTCTTGTCTTCTATCCTAGGGACGGATGCATCGGCAAGTAATGTCGACTCTCTAAACTCTACTCAATCTCTTAAAAACTCTCAAAACATGGCACTCCTGCAAGCAGACGTTTCCCCTATTTCTGCCTCAGATGATAAAAGTAAAGATGGTGATGTTAGTGATGATTCCGACATTAATATTTTATCTGAAAACGCTCTTCTCCCTTCTACTAGTCATAAGAGTGTTGGAGATGATACTGATGCTGGAGACTCCTATTCTGATCAAATAAGTGTTTATGTGATAAGAAAAGGCGACTCCATTACACAAATAGCTGATATGTTTGGTGTTTCTACAAAAACAATTCTAGCAGCTAACAATATGAAAAAGGGTGACAAGCTTGTAGAGGGCAATGTGCTCTTTATTTTGCCTGTTTCTGGTCTAGAACATACCATAACCAAAGGACAAACCTTGAAAAGTATAGCTAAAATATACAAAATAGATGCCATAGATATAGCTCAATTTAACGGCATTACTGAAGATACAAAGCTTGTTGTTGGAGATAAAATATTGATTCCAGGTGCTGATATGATAGATGAAGGTGGTGATAAACCAGCTTCAAACTTAAGTAGTGCTGCGGCTAAAGATAAAAACTATTACGATACACACAAAGTTAGAAGTCTCTCTGGTTACTTTATAAATCCAGTTCCTACTGGTCGCAAGACTCAAGGTTTGCATGGTCCAGGACATCGTGGTATAGATATCGGAGCACCGACAGGCACACCTATTTATGCTTCTGCTGGTGGAACGGTTATTCTTGCAAACACAGGCTGGAGTGGAGGTTATGGAAATATGGCTATAATCCAGCACGCAAATGGTACAAAGACACTCTATGGTCATATGTCTAAACTTGCTACATACACAGGAGATACTGTTAAACAAGGTGAAGTAATAGGTTATGTGGGTTCTACAGGCCATTCCACCGGGCCACACTTACACTTTGAAGTATTCAATGCTAAAAACCCAGGCTCTGATTGGTCTTGGGCAAACTAAAAAAACAAAAAGCACAAAATTTTTCGTCCTGCGCCCTTCCCGGATTACCGGGTGGGACCCTCGGACAGAAAAAATTTTGTGCTTTTTGTTTATAATTTTCTCCTAAAAACTAGAGCTTAGTTAAATAAAAGAGAGCACGACCTTGACTTATGTCTATCAAGGAAAGGAGAGAGATTTGTACTCTCTCCTATTTATACCAAGAATAACTCTTGATAATTTTTAAGCTCTAGTTTTTAAAAGAAAATAATTTCTCGCAATAGCCCAACAAAATTAATTTTGTTGGGCTAACAACGAGGTCAAACAGATTTTATTTGTTTGACCAGTATTTATGTTAACCCTAACCCGTTGTGCTTTCTCAGCGTGGAGGCTCTGCTTCCTCTTGGCTCACCATTTTAAAGAAAATGGTGACAAACTTTTTACCCGTCCTTTTATTCCTATGGATTTTTAGGAAACATTTTTCACCAGATGTGAAAAATGAATGTACTGTTGCGGTGTTCCGCTTTTGTCTGGAGAGGTAAACAGTTTTACCTCGAGGTTTTACACCCAGACTGCACCCATCTCTCCTTAATTACCCTAAGGTAACTAAGAGCCACTTGATAGTGGCACCTTCTGGTAAGGTCGAACAACCTTCCGGAAGGCGAGGCCCGACATACTGGCCTACAAGAGCTTTGTCATCTTTTTTAAGGACGACATTTACTCTGTTTGCCGGCACGTCTACTCCCAAGACATTACTGAACACATTAGCTGTGTCAGCATGTCCGACTGCTGACATAGCGTCAGTAGCGAGAGTCTTAGCCTGCTCTAAAGAGATTTCCTCAACATGAATATCTATCGGAAAGACAGAAATCATATTGAGGGAGATCGCGTTCAAAATAAACATGAACGTTTTCTCCTCTAGCAACTACTATCTCCTCAACTTCCTCGCAGTCACACTACGATTTATATGAGTATTTAAGTTACTAGCTCTGTTGATTTTAAAGGTTGATCAACTAACCGCTTCCAACTCACTTGAGTCAGAAGTATATCCCGCAGAAACCACTGCGTTGCTAGGGTTTTTAATTTTTAGTCTGTGTAACGATTAATTCTGATCATTACATCATCTGGCATATCAGCCAGTTTAATTTCCGCGCGGAATCCCCTTGGGTCGCTATAAAAGGAAGATAAAATAATTTTTTCCCCTAAAGAATATAAAATTAAATATTCTTTATTTTCCAACACCTGAGATTCTACTTTTCCTCCTTCTCCCGTATAAAAAAAAGAGAAATCTTTGCAATACTTTATTTGTATTGTAAACATAGTATCTAATTCCCACATTTTTTTTTCATGGAATTCTTTCCATGAAATATCCAAAGGGAGGTTTTTAAAACCAAGACCAAATCTTTTCAGATTTGTCTCGAAATCGAAAGCATCCATTAATTTTTGGAATATACTCATTTTTTCCTCCTCACCATTTTACGTCCGTGAGGTAGACATTTGTTTTTTATGATTAGTCAGTTGTTTAAAAGTAGTTAAATAACCACACTTAAACAACTAACCAACCACAAGTAAAAAATGAAATTTACTCTCTTCTATTTAATTTTCAAAAAACTCGCAATGAATTTTCCATTTAATTAACCCAATCAAATGAAAAACTCAACAACGAGGTCAAACAGATTTTATTTGTTTGACCAGTATTTATGTTAACCCTAACCCGTTGTGCCTTACGGCAGATGAGGACACAAAATTTTTATTGTAATTTTATGTTTATCCTCACGCCAAATAAATTTGACTTCCTCTTTGTTTTATCGGTAGGCATCCGACTAGTTATAAGGTCACAATCCACTTATGTAAACTCTCGGTCTACTTCTGCTAAAAGCCTAACACTCACACCTTGTCACCAACCGTATGGTATTGTGAGATGGTACATTTGTGTATTTTATGTCTATAATGTTTTCCTTACGGACGAAAAAGAATTATAGACCACGTGCACAACCAGAGACCTCCTTATTTTTTTGATAATAATTCAATTATGGGTCTGGTAGCCCAAAAATTGTCGTTAATTAATTTTAGAGTTTGTTTACACCAACTCCGCCCGTACTGATCGCAAGATCAGTCAGAACTTTATTTGTACACTCAACTACAAAGGCATGCATTTTTGTACCTGTAAAATCCTTCATAGTTAAGTTTATTTTATCGTCCCCATCAGTAATAATAACGAGCTCGGGACGATAGGTGGAACCTGCTTTTATTATTTCTTCGATCCTTTGTTGCGCCAGCTTCGCGCATCCCGAGATATCTGTACTTCCACCTGAATAGTTTTTCTCGGTAAAGTGCTTGATTAACTCCTTAGCTTCAGTTGGGGTAGAGGAGTGATGTTCCTCCTTCAATGTAGTATCGAAGAGCCTTACATAAAGCTCAGCCTCTCCCTCAATCACCGCTTTTAAACGATTTATGAGGATTCCACCAGCCTTAAATATTCTCTGGCCAGATCCCATTGATCCGGAGCAGTCTATAATAATATAAAGGAGCTGCTTCTTTTCAATGGTCGTCACTCTCTCTCTTACCATACTAGAATGAGTGACAATTCTGTATGTCCGATAAGTGCTCGGTAGCGCCCATTCGGATTTTATCAACTTATTCATTTCGCCCGTGTGCGCTATTGGGCGGTTCCGGACACTATCACCGGCCGGATCCGGTTCTTGTTTTTTACTCTTACGCACTTGCATGCGCGTAAGTTTATCTAGATTTCTTGAAATCTGGAGCATAATCTCCTTACCTTTCAAAAAATCTTCCGCAAGTTTCATTTTTTGGAGACCGTCATCTCCTTTTCCTTCACTCGCTCCCGAACCAGTGTCCTGGTCAGGATCAAGCAGTTGTTTTTCATCTTTGGATAAAGAATCAACTTCATCCATAAGATTATTCAGCTGCTCGCCGACTTTTTCTGACTGATCATTGTCGGTAAATATTGGTAACGGCTCTCCGGCCTCTCCACCACCTTGTCCACCTTGCTTTTTTGACAAAAGTTTCAGTAGACTCATGGCTTGTTCAAGTGGAGAACTACCAGGGAAACAATTAAGATCAATTGTCTGCAAAAAATCGCAAACGTTTTGATGATACCTCATCTGTTCCCGAGTTCTACCTTCGATTGCTTCAAACCGACTCTTGGTTGATACTTCAGTCTTTGATTTTTTATCGCGACGGAGGTATTTCCAATTACCGGAAGTGTCGGCAGCAGGTAAAGTTTCCTCAACATTTTTCCTTACAACTTGTTGATAGGATGATGGAGGATTTACCTGACCGCCAGCAGCCAAATTACATAAGTCCGCGACTAAGTCCCTTGAAAAGGATTTAACGCCAACCTTATCTCCAACTTCCCGCATTTCTTCCGCACTAGGCGAAAGATAAGTTACGGGAGGAGAAGTTCGAAATGTAAATTGCATGTGTTTTCTCCTTCTCGCGATTTTTATATGCGGGTATTTTCAAGTGCCAGTTTTTGAGTCTCGGAGGTTTTCTCCGAAACTGTGTCTCTTAATTTTTTACGACGGTCAGACAAACCGTCGGTTACTTTTAGTGATGAAATTTCATCATTAAGAGCTACTAATTTTTTTGCCACTTGTAATAATTTGATTGGAGATGTTGCGTTTACTCTTGACTCATTTAATAACTCGCCGAATTTTGTCTCGGCAAGAGAAAGATTTTTTTCAGCAGCAGCTCTCTCCATCGCAGTCTCAAGGTCTTTGCTGATTGTTTCTGCAAGACCTTCAAGTCCAGGCAGAAACCGTAAATCAGTAAGGTCCTGTTTCTCTACTTTTTCACCACCACGCAGTGTAGCGGCAGTTTGACAGATCTGAAAGGAATGGACTGCTGTACGAGGGCTCACAAAATTGCCCTCAGCAGTTGCTTTTGCTAAAATCTCTGCGAGAACGGCCTTAAAGCCGTTAAGAATCGGACCGTTTAACCGACCGGCGACTTTTTCAAACATCTTCAAATAAGAGGACGCTGAATAATCTTTCCATTTCAAGTTTAATTGAAGCGGAAAGCGCTCAATAAGAGCATGTGCCGCTGGGCCTAAACCAGAAATTTCCTGAGGTTCTTTATTTGTTAAGCAAATTATTAGCTCGGTTCTCATTTTAAATCTCTGCGAACCGTTTCTTAATTCCTTAGCAGTCAAAACGTCTTTTAGAGCTAGAAGCACCGACGCCGGAGCATCAAATAATTCTTCGAATACTGCTATCCGAGAATTTAAAAAAGATTTCTCTGGATAGTATTCAAGAATTTTATCTTCCTCTAATTTTTTGAAGTTCAATCCTCCGAAGAGACGGCTTTCATCCATCCCTTCACCAAAAAATTGGTAGAAGGTATCAGAATCGAGATTCAAACCATCAATAACTGCCTTTGTCATCTCAGATTTGGCGTGTCCGCCCGGTCCGAAGATGATAATGTTTTTTTTACTTGTGAAAGCAAGTGCAAAAATACGCACTACCTCGTCGACAAACACAAACGAGGTTTCAAGAATATTTTTAATTTTCTCTAACATTTTTACTCCTGCCCATTTAACGCCGGGACCAGCAATTGATTTGAGTTTGAGCGCTTTATTTCCGCTTCATTAAGGGCGGCAATAAACCTGGCACTCCTCGCTGTCTTGTTGGTAGCGAATAACCCAGGAGTCATGTGTGCTTACTCACACATGTCCTGAAAATGATTTTCATTTTTGTGTTGAGTAAGCAACATTTTTTACCAGGGACAAGTCTCAGTTTCGGTGCCTGGTATCACCGGTTCGCTACCCCAAATGAGTGCGTGTTCACTCCAAAACTTTCTGGAGTTTTGGGTAGCTTTCCGATCCCAGGGCTCTGGTTCAGCCAATTCGCCAATGAAGGCGGTAACCAAAATAAAAGTCCCGGGCTGTTCATCAGCAGTCTTCAGAATGACTACCACCGACGAGCTTGGTTCGGGTTGGCGATTTTTAACAAATCGCGTTAATCCAAACCGTTTGGGCCGTTGTGCAAATACAATTACATCGTCAGGCCCAGTGACGACACAAGTTGATTCACCTATGATTCGGTCAAACCTGACTTCCTCAACGATGAAAGTTCTTCCTTTTGAATTAATTTTTTCTAGCGCCTCGGGAAGAACGTCGAGGACACTAGCATGAAGATGTGATTGATAACGATCAACCACATCTTCACCACTTTTTAGCTTCATTTTTCTCCTTTCTCCACTTCTGTGGAGTTTTATGATGAAAGTTGGTTAGTTATTTAAAAGTAGTTAGAATAACCACGCTTAAACAACTAACCAACTATATTATTTGGAAATAATGAATTTTTTCTATTCAATTTTCAAAAAACATATCCTTACTACAAAACAGGCCTCTCTCCTTTTTGTACTTTCATTGTTTTCTCCTTTTAAAACAATGAACTCCTTCGTAAAGACATTTCAGATCACAAAAGTGGGTTAAGCTCTTATGGTCTGCCTATGTCTTTGCCATTCTTTATTACCCTGTACTAAGTTTTTAATTTAGTAGTGGTGAATGACTCTTACACGGTTGTGAATTTATCTGTGTTTTTGGTTTCGGTTTGCGGCTTTCACCAAAATCCACAATTCACGGTGCAAACAGATTTCAAAAGATTGTCTCTCATCCCACTCCCTCCTTTTTCCTAGCTTACCGGCCTAGGTGCCGCCTCATCGATTATTCAGGATTTACCCTGAGCGTAGTCGAAGGGTCAGAGGTGGGTATCAATCTTCTGCTATCTCCTTTAATGAACCTTGCCCGTTCTCTCTTGAGGCGGGTCTTAACTTATCTGCAAATAGTATAGCATAATAGAAATGTTTTGTCAATGAAACAGAAAAGAAAGTTTGTAAAGGCTAAAAAAGCCTTATTTATCAATATAAAATAGTTATCCACTTTGTCATATTTGTGTGGCAAAAGCATTCATGTTAAGATTGTTAATATGAATGAAGAAAACATTTTAATCCAAGCGGGTCTTTCAGAGGAGCAATCCTTGGCTTATCAATCTTTATTGGATAAAGGGCCTCAAAGGGCTAGTGATCTTGCAAAATGGACTGGGATAAAACGTGGGCTTATCTATAAAGTATTAGAACAATTAGAATCTATGGGTTTGGTGTCTAAAAATGGTGGTGTGGGAACTGTGGCCATCTTCTCCCCCGCCCATCCTAGTCTTTTACTTTCAAATATAGAACGTAAGGAAAAAGAGATTGCTTTGACTAAAGAAATGCTTGTAAGCTCCATTGGTTCTTTGTCTTCAAAATTTAATTTGATTACTGGCAAACCCAATGTGCAGTTTTTTGAAGGAGAAGAAGGAGTTAAGAAAGTATTAGATGATACATTAAATGTTCCTAAGTATACAGAGATATACACTTATGCTGATCTTGAAGCTATTTTGAAATATATTCCAAATATAAACCAGGTGTATTCAGATCGTAGAGAAAAATTAGGCATAAAGAAAAAAGGGCTACTTTTAGATAGTCCTAAGGTGCGTGAATTGATAAAAAGCTATCACACCGAGACTACGGATACAAAATTGATACAATATAATGTTTCAGAATTTGAAACGATAATGCAGATTTATGAGAATAAGATTTCTTATATAACTCTGAAAGAAAACTCGATGATTGGAGTAATTATTGAAGACCCATTTATTTATAAGATGCACAAAAATATTTTTGAGCATCTTTGGAATATTACTCCTTCTCTTTAAATATTTTTTTCAAAAACAGAAAACCACATCTTTTCTTTTTTATCAAAGAAATATCTAGTTAAAACATAATTTTCTGGGATACCTTTTGTTATTAATTCTTCTTGTGAATTTCCATTATGTATTAAGATATTTTCCGTATTTTCTTTTTGTAAAAATTTATTTATTATTTCTTCTTTAGATAAATCTTTTGATGCCCAATGTTTTTTAGGATCACTCTCTAATGACAAGCTTGGTTCTCCTGCAAATTCGTATGATTTATCTGCCACAAAACCAGATTCTATATAATAAGATGCTATTGGTTGACGGCTTGAACAATCAGCGTGCACAATCTGTCTTTTCATTAATGGTTCTATTGTCACTTGGAAGAAGGCTGTTCCAATTTTTGAGTTACAATAGATCGGATCAACATTAAATGATCCAAAATATGCGGAACCATCTTGTTTATAATCTACTCTATCAAAGGCTATAATTTTTTGGCCTTTTTTAAGAAACATAAAATCTGTCTCGGTGTATCCAGTATCAATTTTTTCTTGCCAAGATTTAAGGACAGCTTGTCTCAATTTTTCTTCAGGATAATTTTGTTCTATTATTTTGCGCATCTCTGAGATTTCCTCTTTTGTAACTTGATCTGATGAATAAGAATGGTTCATCTTGAGATCTATAAAGTTTTCAAAACCTAAGTCTGGGTTTTCTTTTTTGGCTATTTTAAATAAATTTTTAAATAAATCTACATCAGCTTTTGTGTTTTCCAAAGATTCTAAGAATTTTTCTTGCGAGAATTCTCCTTTTTCTACTTCTTCATTTTGTTTAATTAAAAGATCCCTTCCTCTTATTAAAAGATTTTCCTTTATTTTATTTATAAGTTCTGGGGATGGTGGTAATTTATAAGTTTTGTTTATTAATTCTTCAACATCATTAACAGCATCAATATATTCCCCGTATTTTGCAAATATAATTTTTGCTGTGTCTTCAGGTAATTTTTCTCCCAATTCTAAAATTTTATCTCCCATTTCGTTATTACCAGACATGGACAAGAAAGATCTGAGAAAAGTATTATTTTCTTCACTATTATTTTTTTTGAGGATGATCTCTAATTTTTCGAAAGTTTCTTTACTGGAGGTAGATAAAAATTTTAGGAAGTATATCTGTTCTTTTAAAAAAAGATCTTCTGTTTTTATGTTTAATCTATCATTTATGTAATTTTTTATTTCTGGCGTGTGTAAAATTTTTATTAGATGAGAAAAATCATCATTTCCAAATGGATTGAACTCTTTTTCTGTAGTGAAGCCGTCATAATTTTTTATGGGTAGGGTGTTTTTTCTAGAGCTATCTATCTCTATTATTTCTTTTATTACAGATTTAAGATTTTTAATAGATATTTTTTTAACAATTTCTATTACTTCTAATATCTTATCATTGTATTCTTTGTAATATGGTTCATTCAATTCATAAGTTTTCTGTTTTTCTGATTCCCAATTTTTAATGTGAAAATTTTTGAGCTTACCTGCCATAATTTTAATTCTTTGTATTGGGGTAAGACTTTCTTCTTTTTCCCCTTCTGCACTTTCTTTTTTTAGAGAGAAAGAAGTATAGTCTTTTATGTCCATTGCCAACTGGCTCATTATTTTAAAAAGGCCATCATTATATTTTTCTTTTTTATAAGTTAGCCACTCTTCACCAAGATATTTTTGTTTTTCTATAAAAATATTATCAAAATTTTTATCTATATAATCAAAAATTTCCTTAGTTTTGTTGTAATTTTCTTGTTCTATTTTTGTTGTGACATAATTTTCGTTTGTTTTAATTTTTTCTTCTATTTTATATAACCCCTGTATGTTTTCTTTGAGTTTAGTTAAATTTTCTTTTTCTAAAACAGAATTCAAACTAACTTCTTCTGGTTTTATGTTATCTAAATAATCAACAATATTACCGACATTGTTGTAAAAATGAGGGCTGTTTTTATTTTCGGAGTTATTTAGATATTCAAGAGAAGAATTTAGCTTTTTTATTTCTTCGAAAGGTAAATTATTTTCTTTTGTAACCCTTTTTTCTTTTTGTTTTGGCTTTTTTATTAATGCAATAGGTATGAGATTTTCTTTCAAAACAATATTTTCATAATCTTTTGAAACGTTTGTATAGTAAATATTTTCTAATTGTGGAATAATTATGTTTTCCTTAGAAAAGGAATCATTTTCTAAAGAAATTTTTAACCTTACATCTTCTTCATCGTTATAAATATTTTCTTCTTCATAATCTTCAATTGAATCAATTTCTTCAAAGTTATTAAGATTATTAGAAAAATTTATTATTTTTTTTAATTCAAAATCAGCTACGAAAGAAACAATTGGTATTTTTTCCTCATCTCTTACTTTTTGTATAAAATTTATTGTGTCTTTAAACGCAACGTGTGCCCAAGATCCATCACCATAAGACCTTATCGCCACATTGGATAATGTTTTTATAACACTAATTTTTTTTGATTCTGATAATGTTTTTATTTTTTCAGCGATTTTCCCCAAACCATCTTTAGAATTAAAAGACAAATCATAAGCAATTTCTCCGGACATATCTGCTACATTTCTTAATTTATATGTTTCGTTTATTTCAGAAGAAAGTATTAATTTTTGTATATAATCAATATTTATATTTTCAAATATGTTTGGAGATTTATTAAAAAAAGTTTCATATAAATTTTCATAAAACTTTTGAACCTTTTCTTTATTATAGTTTTTATCAAAAATAATATTTTTACAAAAAGAAGTAAGTTTTTCTCCAAAAATGATTGTTAAGTCTTTCATTTCTGGTGTTATATATCTTCCACTTCCGGTTAAAGAGCCTATTTTTACTTCTACTGAATCAAGAAAAGTACTCTCGTAATCATTTTTGTAAAAGCTTTGGATAAAATTTTCAACCCAAATAGTAAATTTCTTTTTAGTTTTTTCAAAATCTTCTTTTTTATTTTCTTTCGGTCCTTGGTCAAATTTCATATAAAAATATTATGTCAAGAAATTTTAATTTTGTCTAGTCCGTTTAAATTCCTGCTAGTGTTATTGCACTATATAGAACGAGTACTCCTAAAACCGTGGCGAAGGTGGTCCAGATTGTTGGATGACTGTGATGACTTTCTGGTAAAAGATCTGAAGCTCCAATATACAAAAAGAAGCCTGTAAATATAGCTAAAATTATTCCTAGAGTTGATTCTGAAACAGTAAAGAACATTGTAGAAACGACTCCGAGCACAGGAGCTATCGCATCAACTAGAAGCCATTTGAAAGCTTGTGTGCGTGTGCCAGAGTTTTTCAATATCATATTGACTGTATTTATTCCATCTGAAAAATCATGCACAAGCACAGCGATGGCAACGATAGATCCTACAACACTTGATACTTGAAAAGCGAGTCCTATTGCCATTCCGTCCAAGAAACTGTGTATAGATAAACTTCCCGCCCCCAATATTCCCCTTTCAGCTAACATATGTTCTTCGTGTTCATGTGTGCCGTGTGAGTGGAAAAATACAAATCTATCTAAAATCATATAGACAATAAAGCCTAGTGCAGCGATTGAAGTAATTAGATTTATATTGTAATTTTGTTTTCCTAATTCTAATGCTTCAGGTAATAAATCAAAAAAAGCGACGCCTATCACAGCACCAGCTGAAAATCCCAATATCAAATGTAGCTTGTCTTTAAAGCGTAAAGCGAACATTCCACCTAAAAATGTGGAAACTAGCGTTGCTATACTTATCACTATTATCATGTGCGGGATGGGAGAATCGAACTCCCAACCACAGTTTGGAAAACTGTTATTTTACCATTAAACTAATCCCGCTTAATTTAAATATCGAAGGGTCGGGCTGCTGGGAATCGAACCCAGTCTAAACGCTCCCAAAGCGCTTGTACTACCGGTATACTACAGCCCGTTAAATTTATTAAATTATAAAATATCTTTACCGACTAAAGTCTAAACGCTCTCACCATGAAGGCGCTTGTACTACCGGTATACTACAGCCCGAAACATATTTGAACTTCATAAGTATATTACAAAATAAGATCTTCCACAACTTTTATTTTTGCTTTCTTGTTTTTTATATCTAAAAACACAACCAATAAATCGACTTGCCATTCTTTATCCTCAGGGACGTTTTTATTTAAAAGATAGGTTTGTATTGTCCGTGACATTCTTTTCATTTTCCAAGGATGCATATTATCTTCAGGTTTGTAATTATCTAGGGTTTCATGTGTAACGTTAGCTAAAGTTTCACGAGAAACACTCTTAACTTCAATAAAATATAGCTTATTTCCCTTTTCAGCTACAATATCTAGTTCTCCCCATTTTCTAGTGTAATTTCGTTCTATAATAACGAAATTGTGTTTCACGAGAAACTTTATGGCTATATTTTCCCCAATTTCCCCTATTTTTTGTGTTTCTGAGGTAAAAACCTTAGGCATAATCTATGTTTTTGTTTATTTTGTAAATGTTTCATAAGAAACGTGTTTCACGTGAAACAAATAGCTTAATTTTATGTCTTTTATTAAAATATCCTTATTTTACAACGTATTTTATATAAAAATGGCCTTAAAGACAAAATTTTATTGTGTCCTTTATAAACATTACCAACATAGTTATCCACATTTATCCACAAAATCCTTATAAATAAAGATGAAATTAAAAACAAATAAAGGACAATTATAGTTTTGTCTTAGATCTTTCTTTTTTGTGTGCACCCGGAGGGATTCGAACCCCCAACAACTGCTTCGAAGGCAGGTATGATATCCATTTCACTACGGGTGCAAGGATATTAATTATACTCCTATAAATACTAATTATCAAAATTGCAATATTTTTTATAAAATACTATAATTGAAATGTTATCGGCAATTAGGTCATTTTTATAAAAATAATACTGCGGTTATGGTTTAGTGGTAGAACACGTCCTTGCCAAGGATGAGACGGGAGTTCGATTCTCCCTAGCCGCACAGAATATAGTGAATCTAATAGAAGAGAAAAACTTAATAAACAAGATTCCAAAAGAAGTTTCATTTGTAACGGACACGCTTGAAAAGGGTGGTTTTGAGGCATACCTTGTAGGTGGTTGCGTGCGTGATTTACTAATGGACAGGGAACCAAAAGATTGGGACATAACAACTAATGCGAAACCAGATCAGATTATCGGACTTTTTGAAAAAACTGTTTATGAGAATGATTTTGGCACTGTAATGGTTATTCAAGAAGATGTTTCACGAGAAACATTACGTCAAATAGAGGTTACGCCATATAGAGTTGAAGCAAAATATACTGATTTTAGACATCCTGATGAAATAAAGTTCAGTGATAATATAGAAGATGATCTTAAGAGACGTGATTTTACCATAAACGCCTTGGCTCTAAATTCTAAAGGACATATGATAGACATGTTTGATGGCTTAAAGGACATTAAAGACAAGATGTTAAAAGCAGTAGGGGAACCAGATGATCGTTTTCAAGAGGATGCACTTAGAATGTTGCGCGCTGTGCGTATTGCTTTACAACTTGGTTTTTCTGTGTCTTATGAAAGTAGTGAAAGTATTTTAAAAAATTCTGATTTGATAAAAAAAATATCACCAGAAAGAATTCGTGACGAATTTTCAAAAATAATAATGTCTGCGAATCCATCTGTCGGAATTGTAATGTTGCAAAAATTTGGTTTATTAAAAAATATAATTCCTGAGCTTGAAGAGGGAATTGATTGTGAACAATCGGGTGAACATATTTATGATGTTTGGAATCATTTACTACATGCACTGCAACATGCTGCTGACAAAGATTGGTCATTTGAAGTAAGAATAGCAGCGTTATTTCATGATATTGGAAAACCTAGATCTAGGAGGGCTGCAGAAAAAACTTCGCCTGATACTTTTTCTCAGGTCCTCGGGTCGCCCGCACAAAATTCTAAAAAAGAGCGGGCTCAACCAGACCATTCGCAAAAGTATACAGGCGAAGTTTTTTTGAAAAAGAAATACACATTCTATGGGCATGAAGTGATAGGAGAGAGAATGACAAAAAAAATATTGGAGCGTTTAAAATTTTCCAAAAAAGAAACAGAATTAATTTTAAAACTTATTCGCAATCATATGTTTTTCTCTGACACAGAACTTATAACTCTTTCTGCCGTGCGAAGAATCATTGCGAAAGTTGGAGCAGAAAATATTTGGTTGTTAATGAATGTTCGTGAGTGTGACAGAGTAGGTATGAAGAAGAAAGAAGCACCATATCGTTTGCGTAAATATTTTGCAATGATAGAAGAAGCCTTGCACGACCCCATATCTGTCGGACAGCTTAAGATTGATGGAGAATTTATGATAAAAAATCTTGGTATAAAGCCAGGCCCTAGAATGGGATGGATTTTGCACGCATTGCTTGAAGAAGTTCTCGATGATTCAAGTAAAAATACAGAAGAGCATCTTTCAGAATTAGTGAAATCACTCAATATGCTCGGAGATGAAGAGTTGAGAACATTGGGTGAAAGAGGGAAAGAAAAAAAGGAAGAATTAGAAGAGCAAGAAGTAGAAAAATTACATTCTAAACATGGAGTTAGGAAATAATTATTTTTGATTTATAATAAATATATATGAATATGAGAATAGGACTTGAAAACTCAAAGAATAACAATAAAGAAGAAGAACCAAGGATGTCTCTTTTGGATCAAAAATCAGGTGTTGTTCAAAGAATAACAGAAGAATATCCTAAAGGAATTATAAATAATAATTTTGATAATATTGTTGACCCAAACAGGAAAAAGACGGCGATTGATATTCCAGCACTTGGCCCTAATTCTACTAAAGAAGATTTTTTTCACTGGGTAGCAAAAGAAACCGGAGTTGATTTTTTTCTTTTAAGTAGAAAATCAGAAGAGATTGAAAATTCTGAGGAGGAGAAAAAAATAGAGGATATATATAAAAAACTAAATGCAGCTTATCAACAAGCAAAAGTATTTTTGAAAGATGTTTTAAAATATAAAGAAGAGCAAATCAAAACAGAGCCCAGTGTTTTAAAAAATGAAAAAGATTTAATTAAACTTTTTGAAAATACAAGGATGTTTAAAGGGAAAACAGATACATTGAGTCAATCAATAAAATATTGTCGTATGCTTAAAACAGCATTGGCAACCTATGAAGCGACAAAACACGATGCTAGATTATTAGAAAAAATTACAAGATTAGTAGAAGAATTATTAATTTCTAATGACACAGAAAACCCCGACAAAAAACCGCTTGTTTTTTTAGGTAGTCATGATTATCCAAACACAAAAGCAATGTTTTCAGACAAAGATGGCTCTTCTTTTGAGTGTATGGTTTCTTTACGATCTAAAGAATTTAATGGAGTTGTGTTGCGTCTACTTACTAGACCAGAATCAAATGCAGAAAATGCACTTAAGGACGGAATAGGTATTCGAATAACTGTTAATAAAAAAGAAGCGTTAATATTAATACCAATTTTATATAAGTGGCTTATAGAAAAAATGAATATAGGTATTGCTGACATTGAAAATAAATTTTATTTTGAAGAAAATGAGGAAAAGGAATTAGAAAAAGTGTTGAAAGATGTAACAGATGAAATAAACAAAAAAAGAAAAGATTTATCTGAGGATTCTTCTGAACAGGAAGGAGGATTTGTTTTGTCAGAAGAAAAACATAATAGTGCTTCTGCTGGTGATTTTAAAACATTGGTTATAAAAGGTAATTTACAATTTTCTGAAGATGAAACCTTAAATTCTAAATCTATTTCTAGCCACGCTAGACAATTTGAGATTCAACTTGTTCCTCAAGATGATAAAAATGAAGAAGGTGAAAATAATCATTATATTTATGATGTCAAAAAATATATAATTGCTATTACTAGGCTAGATGGTTGGTGCTCTAAAGAAGCTTTTGATGAATTTATAAGAGATGCAGCTATAAAATCTGGATTAGAATCAGAAAAAATAAGATATTTTTTGGTTGATAAACATAAAGCGCCTATTGTTGAAATTATAAAAGAGGGGAAAGACAATAAAAAACAGAAAGCAGTTTATGTTGCATTTTCAGTTTATGAAAGATGGAAAAAAGCAAGTTTAATAAGCGAAGACTCATTTAAAATAGTTGAAGCTGCAAGAAAGTAATTTATTCCGTAGTTTCACTTATTGAAAAATCGGCGAAGTCATTTTTTGGTTCTTGCCAGGTGATAGAAAAATTTTCTACTGGAGAAAAAAGAGGGAAGAGATAGGGTCCACGTTTTAATTTACTCATAAATATATCTAGATACTTTTCTTCTCCTTCAGCAATAACTTTGATACTACCGTCACTTTTGAAAAAGGTTATGCCTTTGAGGCCTAATCTGTTTGCATTGTCATTTATCCACAACATATATTCGTGGTCTAAATTCTTACCTGACATTGTACATTCGATGCATTTAATCATGGTTTAATAATAACACTAATAATAGATTATGCTAGAAAAATAAAACCCTGAAAATTTTTCAGGGTTTGTGGGTTTAGAAATTGTTCTAACTAGGCATGGTCCGTGTTGAGGCAATAAATTCTCCGTATTCTCCAAGATAAGGAAACCCGGCGTCCTTAGGACATTTTATGAAAATATCTAAAATCATATTATTTTCACGAATGTCTAAACAAATGTTGCAATTTTCTTTTTTAGAGAAATCACAACTCATAACTATGTCCTTTTTTAAAATAATTTTACCAATAAATTTATCTTTATAACTAAAAGTAATTATTGGTGGATTTTTTTTAAAAAAGTCATCATCCATTTCTTCTTCTGGAGGAAAGTCATCAGGACAATGAGAAACAAGGTGACATTCGCCCTTTATGAAACCCAAAGGGGATTTTTTGATTGATTTAATGAATTTTTTGAATGTTTTCATTGCATTTCCTTTTTTGTTGTTGAAAGAATATTTCTCGTACTTTACAAAATTGATAAAAAGTAGTCAAATAAATTGATAATTTGTGTTAATTGTAAAAATTTGTTATGTTTATAACATATGATAAAAGTAGGTGAAAAAATTGAAGAAATAATAAAAGGAGACCATGAAGCCCTTTTTTGTTTATCGCGAGGAATACTTAATCTTTCAAGTTATTCTAGAGGAATTCATGATGCTGTAGAAAAAGCGACAAAAAAAGAGGTAAAATTGGCGACTATTATAATGGCACTGTCTAGATTAAAAAGAAAAATTGTTGGAACGACGCCATTATTGCAAGAAGTTGTGGTCGATGGCATGACAGTAAAAACACCACTTGCAGAAGTTGTGTTTGAGAAGACATCTACCACTATTTCTAGGCTTCCCATAGTTCAAAAAAATATAAAACCAAAAAGCGATGAATGGTTTAGTTTCTCTCAAAATTCTAAAGCCATAATAATTATTTGTAGTGAATCTAGGATAGATGCTGTGACAAATTGTATGGGGGTCGTTCCACTTTTAGTATTGAAAGATCTGACAGCTATCGGGCTATCTATCAATGCACGATATCATTCTAGGCCAAACATAACTTTTTCTTTGTTGCATAAAATAGCAGAGAGAGAAATTCCACTAGCGGAAATATTTACGACAAGAGACGAGATGATGTTTATTTTTGAAACAAAATATTTATCTCAAGTTGTTGAGATCTTTCAAAAAGATTAGAAATGTAATATAAAAATAAATTTATGAAAATTGGGATTTTTGATTCGGGATTAGGCGGACTGATTATTGCGAAAGCAATAAGAAAGGAAATGCCGAAATATGATTTTGTATATTTGGGAGACACAAAGAGAGTTCCTTATGGTAATCGTTCTCATGAAACTGTTTTTGGATTTACAAGGGAAGCGGTGGAATATTTATTTAAAAAAGAAAATTGTGCAATCGTCATCATTGCTTGCAATACAGCTTCGGCTCGAGCACTTCGAAAAATACAACAAGAATATTTGCCAAAAAATTTTCCTGATAGAAAAGTTTTGGGTGTATTAATCCCGACAGTTGAAGAAGTTGCGAGTTATAAAAGAGTGGGAGTGATAGGCACTACGGGAACAATTGCTTCTAATACTTTTCCTATTGAAATAAAAAAAATAAATAAAAGTACAAAAGTTTTTCAAAATCCTGCACCCATGCTCGTGCCACTTGCAGAAGAAGGGGAGAAGAAATTAGCGATTGGTTTTATTAAAAAATATTTAAAACCTTTTTCTTCTAAAAAAATAGAAGCATTAATTTTGGGATGTACACACTACCCATTTTATAAAAAAGAAATAAGGAAAATTTTACCAAAAAATGTGAGAGTGTTTTCTCAAGATGAAATAATTCCTAAAAAATTAAAAACCTATTTATCAAAACATACAGAAATTGCTAAAAAACTTTCTCAAAAAGGTGAAGCCAAATTGCTTGTTACAGATATGACTAAAAATGTAGAAAAATTATCTAAAAAATGGTTTGGGGAAAATACTAAGGTGAAATTAGTGAATATTTGATATATTTATACTTTTATTTCTTTCCAAACGATATTGATTGTATTAAAGAATTTTTTTGTGAAAGAAACAGCTTTTTTTGAATTGAATGGTTTACAAGTATAACAATCAAGAGTAATTAAGTGAGGATCTCCATTTCGAGCAGGGTAGGTGTAAAAGCTTGCGCCAGAGGTTTTCCAGTGTTGCCACGCACCATAGCCATCTTCGTGGGCTGTATAAACAAACGGTTCTCTCATTGCAGTCATTCCAACTATTTTTGTAAGTTGTTTTAAATATTCTGAAATGATTGATTTATCTTCAATAAAATCTTTTGTTGTTGCTTCAACAATAATTCTTTGACGAATAAGATTGGGGGACAAATTTTTCCAACGGTTATTCATATTTTTTACTATACACAAAGAAGTTTGACTTATCAAAAAAGTCAATGTATTATATACATAAGTAAACAAAAAGTTTACTTATGTATATGAATTTTAATATCAAAAAAGGAATAGAAGAATTTATTATTTTGGTTTTATCAAAAGAATCTTTATCTACAATTTTACTTTTACAAAAAATACAAAATGAACTTTCTTGTACAAAACAGGGATTTTATAAAGCTCTTCGTAATTTAAAAAAACAAGAGATTGTAGTGATTCATTCAAAAAAAGTATCTTTATCTTATACGTGGGTTAAAAAACAGTCAGATTTCTTTAATTCTTTGTTTTATAAATATACAAATAAAAATAATATTCTTAGTGCAGATTTTTTATTCCTTGGGAACAAAGATTCGATTACATATAAATTTACTAATGTAAGTATGGCAGATGCATTTTGGATACATGCATTAAATATATTAAATCAAAAAATTAAAGAAGATGAACCTATGTGTATTTATAATCCACATGAATGGTTTTTGTTGGTACGTAGTGAAAGTGAGAAAGCATTGTTTGAAAATATGGAACAAGTAAAAAGAAAATTTGTAGTTCTTGTCGACAATAAAATGCTGCTCGATCTTTCGGTAAAAAAATATTTTAATTTTAAAACGAATTATTATTATATTTCAGAAAAGAAAATTTTTAAAAAAAATAATTATTATTTAAACTTAATCGGAGATTATTGTATTGAAGTTTGGATTGATAAAAAAATATCAAATTTAATTGATGATTTTTATAAAAAAACTTTAATATTTGATGATCAAGCAAAAAATGCTTTTAAAAAAATAATAGAAATTAAAGGAAAGAATAAATTTGTTATTTCAAAAAATACAGAACGAAGTAAAAAATTCAGAAAGATATTTAAAAAGTTTTTTATTATTTAAATTTTAGGCTAGTTAATCTCTAAAAAAATAGGGCAGTGGTCGGAGCCATAATAGTCGGTGAGCATGCCTGTGTCTTTTACTTTTGAAACAACCTTTGAATCTACAAAAAAGTAATCGAGACGCCATCCGACATTTCTATCTCTCGAGCGAGTTTTTTGATCCCAATATGTATACATTTCTTTTTTGTTTGGATAAAGTTTTCTGAAAATATCAATGAAATTATTTTTTATTACTTTATCAATCCAAGCACGTTCTATAGGCAAGAAACCCGTATTCTCTTCATTTGCTTTTGGGTGTGTTAGATCTATCGGTGTGTGAGCTGTATTCACATCTCCACAAAAAATAACATTTTCGCCACTCTTCCTAAGTTTCAAAATAAATTTTAAAAATGCATCGTAAAATTCTAATTTATATTTTAGGCGATGTGGACCTTGCCCACCGTTTGGGAAATATCCAGTTATGATTGTAAATTTTTTTAATTTTATACCCAACAATCTTCCTTCGGTATCAAGACTCTTTATTCCCATTCCATAAAAAACTTCTCGTGGTTTTTCTTTGGTGTAAATTGCCACACCACTGTATCCTTTTCTTTCTTGTGAATGTGAGAAGAAAGAATAATAACCAGAAACTTCTTTTGTTTCTTTTGTGAGTTGGTCGGGGTGAGCCTTCGTTTCTTGTAGGCAGACTACGTCTGGACTATATTTTTTAAAGAGTGGCTCAAAATAACCCTGTTTCACAGTAGCTCGTAACCCATTTGTGTTCCATGAAATTATTTTCATAATGTTTATATTAACATAAACTTGTGAAACTAATGTTTTTTCACCACGAAAATCTTTTGCTAAAGATTTTCTCTGTCCGTCGCCGTCGCTCCTACCAAGGGTTCAAAAACATTAGTTTCACAAGTTTATTTGCGGCTATGAAATTTCTTATGCACTTCCAGTAATTGTTTGTCAGTAATGTGTGTATAAATTTGAGTTGTAGAGATATTTGAATGTCCGAGCATCATTTGCACACTCCTTATGTCTGCACCGTTTTGCAGTAAATCAGTTGCGAAGGAATGACGGATGATATGTGGTGTCACTTTTTTTGATATGCCTGCTTTTATCGCGTAATATTTTACAATACGTTCAAGTGAACGGGGTGTTAATCGTGTGGCTTTGCTTTTTGATATTTTTGAAAGTTGAATGAACATCGCTTCTTCCATATCTTTCCTTTTTGCTAAATATTCCTTAATTGCTTTTTTTGCGGTATCAGATAAAAAAACTACACGCACTTTTTCTCCTTTTCCTCTGATAGAAAATTCGCCTTTTGATAAATCTAAATCTTTATTTAATGAAGAAAGTTCTGATACACGAAGTCCTGTAGAAAAAAATAATTCAAGGATTGCTTTGTCTCGAAGATTTTTTAAATCAGTTCCATTTGGGCCGGAGAGAAGCCTACCCAATTCTTCTCCTGTAATTAAATCTAAACTCCTTTCTTTTATTTTTGCTAATTCTATTCTATCAGGGGAGAGGGCAGAGATTTCACGTTTGATTAAATATTTTAAAAAAACACGAAGTGCAATCAAATAATAATTTTGAGTATTTTTTTTCATCGTTGCACTTATTTGTCCTCGTACTTTTGTGCCGGATTGTCTGTTTAAAAAAAGTCTGAATTCTCGCACTTTTTCATCTGTGATATCTTTTATTTTTTCTGTTTTACTAAATTTAAAAAAGCGAGTTAAATACCTTTCATAATTTTCTACAGTTTTTAAACTTGAACCTTTTTCAATTTCTAGATATTCCAGAAATTCTCTTTTGTATTTTTCTATCTCAGACGCCATTTATATATTTTAGCATAAATACAAAATATTGTGCGACATATACACATAGATCTTGCAATTTTGTTGGCTTTATGCTAAGATATAAACATGTTAACAACAAAGAAAAAGCAAACAGTTATAAAGAAAAATCAGATTCATGATAAGGATACGGGCTCTTCTGCTGTACAAGTGGCTATTTTGTCTACACAAATAGATGAATTAGCAAAACATTTAAAGAAACATAAAAAAGATAATAATTCTCGCCGTGGACTTATCAAAATGGTTGCAGACAGACGCACACATTTGAAATATTTAGAAAGAAAAGATAAGACTCAATACAATGCAGTAATGAAGAAAATGAGTTTAGCATAATCTACATTCCCCCATCTGGGGGAATTGTTGTTTATGCCTTTTTCTTTTCATGATATAATTTATATATGACAGTAATAAAAAATAAAGAACAAAGAGTTGGGGTTTTTATTGATACACAAAATCTGTATCATTCGGCTCGTAACTTATACAACGCACGAGTAAACTTTGGTGCAGTTTTAAAAGAGGCAGTAGCAGGAAGAAAACTTGTTCGTGCTGTGGCGTATGTCATTACATCTGAAGCAGGTGATGAGAAAAACTTTTTTGAAGCGTTAGAAAAATTAGGCATTGAAACAAAAACAAAAGATTTACAGGTGTATGGTGGTTTCAAAAAAGGAGATTGGGATGTCGGTCTTGCTGTAGATGCTATTAAATTTGCTCCAAAACTTGATGCTGTGGTGCTCGTGGCCGGTGATGGTGATTATGTGCCTATGGTTGAGTATATTCAGAGTATGGGCACACAGGTGGAAGCTATTTCTTTTGGTAAATCAACTTCTGGTAAACTTCGTGAATCAGTTGATGATTTTATAGATCTTTCATTGAACCCTAGAAAATATTTAATGGGGGGAAAGTGAAATTTTATTAGTTAATCGGTTCGCGTTCGGACAAAAAGTAGTGTTCTATAAATATAGGAACAATACTGTAGTCTGGACACGAACTCAAAGTTTTCTTGTAAAAAATTTTTGAAACTGCGCCCTCGGAGTCATAAAGACAGGGGACCCACACGTTTCTTAAATTTTTTACAGGAAAACTAAGTATGATTATGCAAAAAAAAGAGTATACAGTAGAAATTGGTGGTAAAACGATGACCGCTATTTTCTCAGATTTAGCAGAGCAAGCACATGGTTCTGTAATTTTAAAATATGGAGACACAATAGTGCTGGCAACAGCTTGTATGTCTAAGGACAAACAAGCTGGTTTAGGTTTCTTCAATTTAACAGTGGATTATATAGAAAAATTCTATGCTGCTGGAAAAATTTTAGGATCAAGATTTATGCACAGGGAGGGCAGACCTTCAGAAGATGCAATCTTGGCTTGTAGGGTAATAGATAGGACACTTCGTCCATTATTTGATCAATCAATGCGTCATGCGGTGCAAGTCATTACTACTGTCATATCACTAGGAGAAGAAGATCCTACAATATTAGCTGTAAATGCTGCTTCACTCGCTATCTTGGTGTCAGATATACCTTGGGCAGGACCAGTGGGTGCTGTGCGTATTGGTAAATACGATGATGATAGTTTAAAAATAAATCCTGCACAAAATCTACGCTTGGATGATACGAAATATAAGTTTGATTTAACTATTTGTGGTAAAAATGGAAATATAAATATGATAGAAGCTTCTGCACACCAGACGAAAGAAGAAGAACTTGAAGAAGCATTCAAAAGAGCAAGTGAAGAAATAACCAAGCTAGAAAATTTCCAAAAAGGTATTGCTGTAGAGATAGGCAAAGCAAAAAGAGTCATAGAAAAAGAAAAAATAAGTGAAGAATCATTAAAATTATTTAATGAAAATATTTTACCAAAAATGGAAGAAGCTATTTTTGCTGGAACAGGAAAAGCAAAGATAGATGAGCTTCATAGTATTTGGAATAAAATGGTTAAAGATTATTATACTGAAAAAAATACTGAAAGAGCTGATTTTACCCCAGAAGATAATATTTTTGATGATACAGAAAATGATATTTTACACAAAAAAGCCATAGACGATAATAAACGTGCTGATGGCAGAGCTATGGACGGTCTTCGAGATCTTTATGCACAAGCTGGAGGGCTTTCTCCTATATTGCATGGTTCTGGAATATTCTACCGTGGAGGAACACACGTGCTTTCTGTGCTTACATTGGGTGGCCCAGAGGAAAGACTCTTAGTAGATGGAATGCAAACGAAAGCTGAAAAAAGATTTATGCATTATTATAATTTTCCACCATATTCGAGTGGAGAAGTTGGCCGAATAGGCACTACAAATCGTAGAGAAGTAGGACATGGAGCACTTGCAGAAAAAGCTCTCGCTATGGTTTTACCAAGTGTTGAGGATTTTCCATATACTATGAGAATAGTTTCTGAATCGATGGCTTCTAATGGTTCTACTTCACAAGCTTCTATCTGTGCTTCTGTTTTGGCTCTGATGGATGGAGGTGTTCCTATAAAAGCACCTGTGGCTGGTATTGCCATGGGACTCATGTATGAAAATGATGACAAATATAAAATTTTGACTGATATACAAGGTCCTGAAGATCACCATGGAGATATGGATTTCAAAGTTGCAGGAACGAGAGATGGTGTCACGGCCATTCAGCTTGATGTGAAAGTGGAAGGTGTGCCAATAAAGATATTAGGTGAAGCAATGAGGCAATCAAAACAAGCTAGACTTTCTATTTTAGACAGAATTGAAAAAGAAATTCCAAAACCTAGAGCAGAAATTTCTCCTAATGCACCAAAGATTTTAATTATAAAAATTAATCCAGAAAAAATTGGTTTGGTAATAGGTAGCGGAGGAAAGACTATTAAAGAGATTAAAGAAAAAACTGGCGCAGAAATAACTATTGAAGATGATGGAACAGTATTTTTGACTGGTAAAGAAGATGCGCCAGAAAAAGCTAAAACAATAATAGAAGAAATGACTCACGAATTTAAAGCTGGTGAAACAATGAAAGGTGAAGTTGTAAAGCTTGCAGATTTTGGAGTATTTGTCAGACTCAATCCATTTACTGATGGTATGGTTCATATTTCTGAGATGGCCCCATTCCGTGTTGAGCGAGTTAGCGATATAATAAGAGAGGGAACTATTGTCCCAGTAAAAATTATAAATGTTGATAAAGAAAGAGGTAAAATTAGTTTATCAATAAAAGAAGCAGATCCAAATTTTTTCAAAAAACCTTAAAAGTTTAAAATGGAAAAAGATAATAAATTAAAAAACAAAAATGTAAAAACTTACACCAGTGATATGGTGCAGGCTATTGAAAGTGAC
Source organism: uncultured bacterium (assembly GCA_903838985.1). Classification (GTDB taxonomy): domain Bacteria; phylum Patescibacteriota; class Minisyncoccia; order Phycocordibacterales; family UBA9973; genus UBA9973. The sequence goes on from CAIMAO010000002.1 coordinate 54,871, forward strand.
AAAGGCGGTTTGATAAAAAAAATAATTCACGAAGAAGAAGCGCACGAAGCTGAAAAAGTGAATTTGTCTCCTAGCTCTAAAAGAAATAGGTTATTTATGTTAATTAGCTTCTTGTTAATATTTTTAGCTTTTATAATTTTGTTATTTTTAGCTTTTTCAAGTAAAAATTTAAACACTGTTCCTGTCGCTCAACAATTCACTTCAATTATCTTTGCAGATCAGACGGATTTCAAAGCCATTGATGGACTTAATAAAGATCAAATATTCTCTACTATCTTAAATCAAGTTGCTAATACTGACATAAAAGCAGGTGGGGTAGAAGGTATTTATCTTACAGAAAATAAAAAGGTAATAGGCTTCAAAGAATTTATTACATTACTCAAAACAAATTTCTCAATGGATCAAATAAATTTGGTCAGTGATAATTTTTTGCTCGGCGCATTGAATAGTGTTGCGAAACCAGTCGCTTCTACTGACGGCTCTACACTCCCAACAGATAAAAATACAAAAACCCTAGATAAGGGTTTATTTATCTTATTGAAAGTTCGTTCATTTACAGATATTTTTCCTGTGATGCAAGTTTGGGAAGATAAAATGCTGTATGATCTTTCTTCACTTTTCAAAGTAAATATTTCTCCTGATACAAATTATCTTTTCACCAAAGATTGGGAAGATGGTGTCGTGTCAAATAAGAATGCGAGAATTTTAAGAGACAAAAATGGAAATATCGTTTTGATGTATGTTTTCTTAAATGATTCATCATTGCTTATCACAAATTCCGAAGCAGCTACAAATGAAGTAATTTTGCGCCTCAATTCTAGCCAGATAAAGAAATAAAAATTGTTTAAAATATTTGCCTTTTTTAGTGGAAGTGATAGTATTTTATTATGTTAGATAAAAAGAAAATTAAAGAAAAATTAGAAAAGGAGCGAGATATCTTGCTCGGGCAACTTCGTGATATTGGAAAATTAAACCCAGAGACAAATGAGTGGGAAGCAATTCCAGAAGAAAGACTTTCAAAAGAAACCGATCAAAATGATATGGCAGATAGATTTGAAGATTTCGAATCTAGGAGCATAATGATAAAAGCTTTGGAATCAAGGATCAATAATGTTTTGTCTGCAATGAAAGGATTGAATAGGGAATCTTTCGGTAAATGTGAAGTTTGTAAAAAGAATATTGAGATGGATAGAATGGAAGTTAATCCTGCTGCGCGCACTTGTAAAAAACATTTGAATGGGTAGTTTTGTTTAATTTTTATTATGTAAAATCACAAAACTTAAAATTTTTGCGCCTTCGCCCTCGGAGTCAGAAGGACAGGGGACCCACGACGCTAAAAATCTTAAGTTTTGTGATTTAAAATTACCATAATTATGAGTTTCGCGAGAGTTTATTCGGCACAAGTAAACTTGCTTTCTGGACAAATCGTAACCATCGAGGTTGATTTGTCACGTGGTTTGCATGCTTTTAATATAGTCGGCTTGCCAGATAAAGCTGTGGGTGAATCGAAAGACAGAGTGAGCGGTGCTATTAAAAATTCTGGTTTTAAATCTCCAAAAGCTAAAAATCAAAAAATAGTTGTTTCTCTTTCACCGGCTGATCTTAAAAAAGAAGGGCCATTTTTTGATCTTGCAATTGCGCTTTCTTATCTTCTCGCTTCAGATGAATTAAAATTTGATCCAAGTAAAAAGATTTTTTTAGGAGAGCTTGGTCTTGATGGAACATTGCGAAGCATAAGGGGTGCATTGCCACTCGTGATGGAAGCAAAGAAAGCAGGATTTGAAGAAGTTTATTTACCAAAAGAAAATGCAATTGAAGCAGCGCTCGTCGAAGGTATAAAAATATTTGGAGCAAGTAGTTTGAAAGAAGTCGTAGAGCATTTAGATGAAGTCAAAGTAAAAGCTGAGAATAAAGAAGAATATGAAAAAAGAAAAAAAATAGTAGTTCAACCCAAAACAAAAATAATTTATAAAAAAGAAAAAAGTGGCGCAGATTTTTCTGATATTAAGGGACAAGAAGGTGCAAAAAGAGGACTTGAAATAGCAGCAGCCGGTGGACACAACATCGCTATGTATGGGCCACCAGGCACAGGCAAGACGATGCTTGCCAGAGCATTCTCACAACTTTTGCCAGATTTAGATATTGAAGAAGTTTTAGAAATTACAGGGATACATTCTGTGGCAGGAGCGACACAAGGCGAACTCGTTTCTTCTCCACCATTCCGCAGCCCACATCACACATCTTCTTATGTATCTATTATAGGTGGAGGAACATATCCAAAACCAGGGGAAGTGACACTCGCGCACAAAGGTGTCCTATTTTTAGATGAATTTCCAGAATTTGAAAAGAGAGTTTTGGAATCTTTACGACAACCACTCGAAGACAATATTGTTTGTATTTCTCGTGCGAAAGGCACAGCCACTTTTCCATCTAATTTTATTTTAGTTGCAGCGATGAATCCTTGTCCTTGTGGCAATGCTGGCAATAAACAAAAAGCTTGTATCTGTAAGCCTTCAGATTTAGATAGATATAAAAGAAAATTATCTGGACCTATAATGGACAGAGTGGATCTTTGGGTATCTGTTGGTAATGTTGATTATAAAAAGTTGAGCGAAGAGGGAACAGGAGAAAAAAGTGAAAAGATAAAACAGAGAATAATCAATGCAAGAGGGATTCAAGCAGAAAGATTTAAAAAACTTGGTAAAAATATTAAAACAAATAGTGAGATGAATGCCAAAGATTTGACTACTATAGTGAAGTTGAAAGATGAAGTGAGAAATTTATTAGATAATAGTGCAGAACATTTAGCTTTGTCTGCTCGGGCATATCATAGAGTCATAAAGATAGCCCGCACAATAGCGGACTTAGAAAATTCTCTTGAAATAAATTCAAATCACATTTTAGAAGCTATTCAATATAGGCCGAAGGTGAATAATTAGTTATCCACAGTTTTGTTTGTTGACAGTGAACGCTCGTTCACTTATACTATAAACATAAGTTTTAGGTCATTTATTAACAATATTAATTAATAATTTTTATGTCACAAAAACAATATTTGAAGACTATTGAAAGAGAGATACAAAGAATTAATAGAATCATTGATTTCAAGATAGTTCGTGGAGAAGAATATTCACGAGAAGCTCGAGATCATAAACTTCTTTTAAAGAAAGTACGTTTTTATAATAGACAAGGTTTCTTTAGACGTTTATTTCCCAGCATTCTTTCATTCTAAATGTCGTTTCATTTCTTTAAATTTTTTGTCCCTGCGTCCTTCTCGGAATACCGAGTGGGACCCTCGGGAAGCAAAAAATTCAAAGAAATTATACTCAAATGAAAAATATTTATCAAACAAAAATAGAAAATTTTTACTCAAAAAATAAAAGGATGCCGAGTTATTCTGAAATGATGGAACTCTTTGGTTTCAAATCTAAAAATGCGATTTTTAAAATTGTTAATAAACTTATTGAAGCAGGGGTAGTGGCAAAAGATCATTTAGGAAGATTAGTTCCTACAGAATCTTTTGGAGAAATACCAATGCTTGGTTTTGTGACGGCTGGGCTACCAGCTACTGTGGAAGAAGAGATGACTGACACTGTTAACTTAGATGATTTTTTAATTGGTAAAAAAGAATACACATATATGTTGGAAGTTGACGGAGATTCTATGATAGATGCACATATAGAGCGTGGGGATATGGTGCTCGTAGAGAAAGCCAATCAAGCGAAAGATATGCAGATAGTCATTGCTGAAATAGATGGAGAATTTACAATGAAATATTTCCGCAAGGTTGGGAATAAATCTTGGCTCGAACCTGCTAATAAAAACTATAAACCAATTTATCCTACACAAAGCTTGAATGTCATAGCTGTGCTTAAAGCTGTAGTGAGGAAATACTAAATAGATAAAACAAAAACACCCCTTGCAGGGTGTTTTTTTAGAGTCAATTCTTTTCGCGCGAAAGGAATTTTTATGAAACTGCGTCCTTTAGGGCTTTTGCAGCTCTAAATTTTGGAACTTTCTTTGCAGCTACTTTGACTTGTTCTCCAGTTTTTGGATTACGAGCCATTCTAGCAGCACGTCCTTTTACGGAAAAGATTCCGAAGCCAGCTATTGATACTTCTCCACCCTTTTTCATGGTGCTTACGATAGCATCAAAGATTCCATCTACGATTTCCTCAGCTTGTACTTTTGTACCACCGAGTTTACCGTGTACTAATTCAGCTAATGCTTGTTTGTTCATATCTTTTAAAAGGTTATTTTTATAATTCTTTCGACCTTGTCCTGCCGTAGCAGTAGACATTACTTATATAATTACTACCTATATATTATATATCAAGGGTTTTTTAAGGGCAACCCCGTAGGTGCAACTGTTAATTATCTAGCGTATTCTATTATTCTAGTCTCACGAATCATTGTGACTTTGATTTCACCAGGATATTTTAATTCTTGTTCTATTTTTACAGCAATATCATGAGCCATAAGTTTTGCCTCAGCGTCAGAAACTTTCTCAGGAGTGACGAATATACGTATTTCACGTCCAGCTTGTAATGCATATGATTTTTCAACACCATCAAATCCATTTACCAATGCTTCAAGTTCTTGCAATCTCTTTAAATAATTTTCTACAGAGTCACGTCGCGCTCCAGGACGGCCACCAGAGATAGAGTCAGCTGTCTGAACTATGATTGATTCTATTGTTTCATAAGGATAATCTTCATGGTGTGACTTCATTGCTGTGATGATGCGTTCATCTGCACCAAATTTCTGCAATATTCTCATACCTATTTCAATATGTGTGCCTTGGACTTCATGATCAAGTGCTTTACCTATGTCATGTACTAATGCGCCAGCTTTAGCTATGGCAACATCTGCTCCTAGTTCTTCTGCAATCATTCCTGCGATGTGTGCCATCTCTATGGAGTGTTGAAGAACATTTTGTCCATAACTTGTGCGGAAATATAATCGTCCGATAATGGCCACTATGCGTGGATCAAAATTAAATATTCCACATTCATAGACAGCTTGTTCTCCTTTTTCTTTAATTATTTTATTTATTTCCTCTTTTGCTTTTTCTATTAGTTCTTCTATTTTAGCTGGTTGGATACGTCCATCTAAAATCAAATTTTCAAGGGCAAGACGAGCGACTTGTCTTCTGATAGGGTCAAATGAAGAAATGATTATTGAACCAGGTGTGTCATCTACTATGAGCTCAACTCCGGAGGCTCTTTCAAAAGCCCTTATATTTCGGCCTTCTTTTCCGATAACCTTACCTTTTATCTCATTATTTGGAATACTTACTATTGTTGTCATCAACTCTGAAGCTGTGCTTGAAGCAAGACGTTGAATAGAAGTAGCCAAAATGTCTTTTGCTCTTCTGTCTAATTTTTCTTCGTTAGTATTTTCAAGTTTTTGTATTCTAACCAAAATATCTTCTTCATACTTCTTTTCAATATCGTGCATTAATTCTTCTTTAGCTGCTTCTTCTGTCAACCTTGAAACTCTTTCAAGCTCAATTCTTTTTTCGTTTTCTATAGCTAATACTTTTTCTTGAATTTTCTTTACTTCTTCTACTTTTGATTTAATGTTTTCAGCTTCTTTATTTATTTCTACTTGTCTAACGTCTAAAAACTCATCTTTTTTGATAAGTCTTTTTTCTGTTTCCTTAAATTCTTGTTCGTGTTTTTTTTCTTCTTCTTTTAACTCAGCAAGTCTTTTTTCCGCTTTGTTTTTTGCTTCGTCTGTTATCTTTTGTGCTTCTTCTTTAGCACCGACCAACATTTGTTTGATATCTATTTCTATAGATTTCCTTTTACCTAATGCCACTATCACACGAAGATAGTATCCTATACCTACACCTAAAAGGAGTACAACGACTCCGATTATTATTGTTATTAATGAGCTCATAAGCCTTTGTCGGCTTACAAAAACAAGCCACTATACTTGCAGTTTTGCTTTAATGCAAAAGATATGATTAACCCCGCCTAGGCGTGGGAGATTTTCTCTGATGTTTTTATCTTGCAACAACATATATGGGATATTTCTATAAACCAATTTAAAATAAATTTTTAAAAGTCAACATTAATAATATAACAAATTATATCGTTATTGTCTATCTATTGCTTTTTATATCAAAAATGTGTTATAATGTTTTTGGAGACTATTATATAATTGTTGTTTCTATTTTCTAATTTTTTTTGGGAGTTTTTGTATGGGAAAGAGTAAAAAAGAATCTACTGACAATGAAGAAAAAGGATTCTACAACCCAAAAGATTTGGCTTGGTGGGCTAGATCGAGGCCAGATGGCACTAATCGTAATTATGGTTCAACTGCGAACTTTGCTTGTCTCCAAAGAACAAAAAGGAGGGGGGTTGCCAGTAGAACCTAGTTAAAAGTTTTTAAAACAAAAGCCCCAGACGTTTAGCGTCTGGGGCTTTAATCATTTTATTTAAGCTTTTGAAGCAGGTGTTTTGGATTTGGTGACTATTTCATCAACAATTCCGTATTTTTTAGCTTCGTCTGCATCCATAAAGAAGTCTCTTTCTACATCTTTTTCTATTTGAGATAAAGGTTTTCCTGTATTTTTAGCTAAAATTTTATTTAAACTATCTCTTGTTTTTAAAATATGTTTTGCTGAAATTGCTATATCTGTGGCTTGACCTTCTACTCCACCTAGAGGTTGATGAATCATTACTTCAGCGTTTGGAAGAATGAAGCGTTTGCCTTTTTTGCCTGCTGATAGGATAAGAGCGGCACCTGAAGCTGCGAGTCCTACGCAAAAAGTAGAAACATCTGGACGCACATGGCTCATGGTGTCTACTATTGCGAGAGTGGACGTGACAGATCCACCAGGGGAGTTTATATAAAGCGAAATATCTTTTTTTGCATCTTCAGATTCGAGGAAAAGAAGCTGAGCGATGACAATATTTGCCACATTGTCATCTATTGGTCCTGCTAAAAATACTATTCTTTCTCTCAAGAGACGAGAATATATGTCATAAGCTCTTTCTCCAAATTGTGATTTTTCTATTACGGTTGGTATTAACATATTTTTAATTATACTTGATTTTCTAAGAATTGGAAAACTTTTTCATTAGTAAGAACATTTTCTGCGTGCATTTGAGCTCTTTCAGGATCTGCATCTTTGTAATGTTCCAATATTTGAGCGACTTCGAGGGCTACTTGTTCTTTATCTGCTTCAATTTTTTCTTTTTTAGCAATTTCATTTAAAACAAGAGCAAGTTTTGCTTTCTTTTCTGCATCATTTCTGAATTCTTTTTTCAAATCTTCTATTGTTTTATTTAAATGTTTCAGATAATCTTCAAATTTTAAGCCCATTTGTGTTATATCTGATTCCATCCTGTATAAAATTTTATTTAATTCTACTTCAATTAAGATTTCAGGCATCTCAACTTTTAAATCATCAATTATTTTTTCAACAATTTTTAATCTAGTTTTTTCTTTTAATTGATTTTCTTTTTCTAGTTTTATATTTTCTTTTAATTTTTCTGTGAAGTCTTTTACATCTTTGAAGGGTCCTAATGCCTGAACAAAATCATCATTAAATTCTGGTAATTCTGCTTCTTTTACTTCCTCTTTTTTCTCTTCGTGATTATGATCGTGTTCTTCGCCTTCTTTGTGAATGTGTTCAGCTTCTTCTGCCATGTGGATTTTTGGAGCACGAGATTTTCTTATATCCATAATAGTATCTTCAACTTCTTTTTCTGTTGGCTCTGTGTTTTTATCTTCTTCTTTTACTTCTGAAATGATTTTTTTAGAAATTTGTTTGTAATCAGGAAGTTGCATTTCTGGAATAGTTGCTGTTTTTATTTTAAAACCTAATGGGTTTTTGCGGGCAATTTTTGTAATGGAAATTTCTGGACGACTTATGGCATCTATCTTTTCTTCTTCTAAAATTTTTGGGTAGTGTTCACTTAATGCCATTTCCGCCATTTCTTCTAATATTTGTGCTTCAGGTATTTTAGAAATGAGAATATTTTCAGGAACTTTTCCTTTTCTAAAACCATCTATTTCTATATGTTCACCTATCTTTTTTAAGGCTTTATTGAAATAAGTTTCAAAAACATCAGCTTCTATTTCTCCTTCGATTTCTACTTCACTTTTTGGTAATTTTTTTATAGTTATTTTAGACATATAGCTATATTATATTTATCATCGCTTTTTGTCAAAAATCATAAAAAAATAATGCTTTTTCACGGCTCGCACTCTAACCTGAATTTGGTTAACTAATTTAAAGTAGTGTATGCCGAAAAAAGCATTATTTTTTTATTTTATTGTAGATTCTACAGCACTAGAATTTTGATTATCTTGAGCCTTTTTTATATCTTTTATTTTTCCATAGAAAAGATATATTCCACCAATAATTAGAATTATAATAATAACTATTGAACCAAAAAGTGCGCCGTTTGACTTTTTATCTGCTTCCATAGTTTTTATTCCTACTCGCAAGAGTAGATTAATTTTTAATATAACTTAGTTTAATTATATCAACAAAGCAACGATAAGCAATGCAACAATGTTTAGAATTTTTATCATTGGGTTGATAGCAGGACCAGCTGTGTCTTTGTAAGGGTCTCCGACTGTGTCACCTGTGACAGCCGCTTTATGGGCTTCACTTCCTTTGCCTCCAAAATTACCACTTTCAATATATTTTTTTGCATTATCCCAAGCACCACCACCAGATGTCATTGATATTGCAACAAACAAACCTGTGATGATTGAGCCAACGAGAAGTCCTCCTAGAACTATTAAACCATTTTCTCTTCCGAAAATTAGAACTACTAAAATAGGAGAAAGTACTGGAATTAAAGCAGGCAAGATCATTTGTTTGATTGCTGCACCAGTAATGATTGAAACAGCTTTGGCATAATCTGGTTTTGCTGTGCCTTCCATAATTCCTTTTATTTCTCTAAATTGTCTGCGAATTTCTTCTACTACCTTTCCAGCAGTTTTACCCACAGCTTCCATACATAGTGCACCAAAGTAATATGGTAAAAGTCCACCTAAGAACAAACCGACTATTACATATGGATTACTTAATTCGAAAGAAATAGTTTTTCCAGCTTTTACAATTTCTTCAGTGTAAGAGGCGAAGAGAACAAGAGCAGCAAGTCCAGCGGAACCAATAGCATAACCTTTTGTGACAGCTTTCGTTGTGTTTCCTACAGCATCGAGTGGATCTGTAACATCACGAACTTCTTTTGGAAGCTCTGCCATTTCAGCTATACCTCCAGCATTGTCGGTGATAGGTCCATAAGCATCTATTGCAACAATGATACCAGTCATTGAAAGCATAGACATTGCAGCGACAGCTATACCATAAAGTCCACCGAAATAATAACTAACTAATATTCCTAAAACGATTGTAATTAATGGCCAAGCTGTAGCTTTCATTGAGATAGCTAAACCTTGAATAACATTTGTTCCGTGACCAGAGACAGATGCTTCAGCAATTGATTTTACGGGAGCATATTTTGTAGAAGTGAAATATTCTGTGATAACGACAAGTGCTCCTGTGACAAATAGACCAGCAAGTGAACAGATAAACAAATCCATTACTTCATATTTACCATTTCCAGTCATAAGCATTTTTGTGACAGGGTAGAAACTAACAGCGGCAATTATTCCAGAAGCGATAAGTCCTTTATATAAAGCACCCATTATATTTTGAGTTTTACCCAAACGTACGAACCAAGTACCGATGATAGATGCAAATATCGCGATACCACCTATCACTAGTGGATAAAGAATTGCATTTTCAAATCCAGCAAAAAGAAGAGAGCCTAAAAGCATTGTCGCGACAGATGTGACAGCATAAGTTTCAAACAAATCAGCAGCCATACCAGCACAGTCTCCCACGTTATCTCCCACGTTATCGGCTATTACTCCTGGGTTTCTTGGATCATCTTCTGGGATTCCTGCTTCAAGTTTACCTACAAGATCAGCACCGACATCAGCAGCTTTTGTAAAAATTCCTCCACCTAGTCTAGCAAAAACAGAAATAAGTGATGCGCCAAAACCGAGTCCGACTAAAGCACCGACATCTTGAGTGATTGCATAAAAAGCAGTGACACCAAGTAATGCAAGTCCGACTACTAAAAGTCCGGTGACTGTGCCACCCTTGAAAGCTAAAGATAATGCATCGTTTATTCCACCTCGTGCAGCTTCTGTTGTTCGCACGTTTGCTCTGACTGAAACATTCATGCCTATGTATCCTGCGAGTGCAGAGAAAAATGCTCCAACCAAAAATCCTAAAGCCATAGTCCAGCCGAGTTTTGGTATAAAACCAATAATCAAAAATAGAACTGCGGCTATCATTCCTATCGTTTTGTATTGTTTATTTAAATAAGCACCAGCACCTTCTTGGATAGCTTTAGCAATTTCTTGCATTCTTTCATTTCCGGCACTCTTTTTTAATATTGACTTAGCTAAAAACAAACCATAAACGATAGCGATCACAGAACTAATAATTGCAAACAATAAAAATTGATTCATATATTTTTATATGACCCCTCGATAAACTCGGGGCAAGTTAATAATAATTATTTTTCTTCTTCTATTATATCAGCAGAGCTGACTTCTTTTCCATTACCTTTTATGTCTATTCTCCAACCAGTAAGTTTTGCAGCTAAGCGAACATTTTGGCCACCTTTTCCTATTGCTAATGAGAGTTGATCATCTGCGACTTCTATTGTAGCTTTATGTTCATGTTCATCTATATTGATAGAAAGTACTTTTGCTGGAGAAAGGGAATTTGGAATAAATTGTTTTGGATCTTCTGACCAAGGAATGATATCTATCTTTTCACCCAAAAGTTCTTGAGTAATTGTGTTAACACGAGTACCTTTTTGTCCGACACAAGAACCGACAGGGTCAATGTGTTCATCGTTTGAATGCACAGCTATCTTTGAACGAGAACCAGCTTCTCTAGCAATTGATTTTATCTCTACTGTTCCGTTTTCTATTTCTGGAGCTTCAATAGCAAAAAGTTTTTCTATAAATTTAGGATGAGTGCGAGAAAGACGGAGATTGATTCCTCTTTGCGTGTCTTCTACTGAATACAAATATGCTCGGATACGTTGACCTCTCCCAAAAAATTCTCCAGGGATTTGTTCTTCTGCAGGTAGAATACCTGTGGCTCTGTTGAAATCAACATAGACATTTCCTCTTTCAATTTTTTGTACTACACCATTAACTATTTCTCCTTCTTTTGTGCCATATTCGTCTATTATAGAAGTTCGTTCAGCTTCACGAATTCTTTGTATTATCACTTGTTTTGCTGTTTGAGCAGCGATACGTCCATAATCTTCTTTAGCTTCAAGAGGAAAAACAACTTCATCGTTTAAAGCTACGTCCTTTTTTATTTTCTTTGCATCTTCGAGCATTATGTGATGCTCACTATTAAAACGAACTCTTTCATCACCTTCATCTTTTACAGAGTATTCTTCATCTTTATCATTTTCTTCTCCTATTTTTGCGATAGTTTCATCAACAACTATTTTTATTTGGAAAAAATCTGTTTTACCAGTTTCAAGATCAAACTTGGCACGAATTATTTGTCCTTTTTTGCCGTAATCTTTTTTATAAGCAGCAGACATTGCTTGTTCTATGGCATCTAATATTTTTTCTTTTGGAATTTTCTTTTCTTCCTCAAGTTGTTCCAATGCTGATTTAAATGTTTTTATATCTAACATATTGTGTTTTATTAAATTTTTCTAAAAATAAAAGCCCTGTTGCGACAGGACTCATACAGGAAATAGTATATCACAATATATATAAAATGCAAGAAATTAATATAAAAAAAGAAGGGCTTGAAGTATTTATATAAATGCTTCAAGCCCTTTTTGATTCTTTCACAAAACCTCCTTTCATTTTAAGAGAATCATTTTGTTTGTTTTTACAGAATTACCAGCTTGTAATCTGTAAAAGTAAACACCACTAGGAAGATTTGAAGCGTTAAAAACAGCTTCATAATTTCCAGCGGTTTTCTCTTCGTTGACCAATGTTTGGACTTCTTTACCAGATATGTCACATACCTTTAAACTGACAAATCCAGCAACAGGTATCGAATACCTGATTTTTGTTGACGGGTTAAACGGATTCGGATAATTTTGTTCAAGTTCAAAGCTTTTTAAGTTTTGTGCTTGATCAGAAATTTTTGTTGTGTTTCCGAAATTATCATAAATAGTTTCAACACCTTTTGTTTTTCCCTTTATGCAGCTAACTTCAACGTTAAACCACATATAAGTTGAATCAGTGTTTATTCCCATAAAAACCATATATAGTTTCCCAAACTTTTGTAAGTTAAAAACGTCTCTTATCTGTTTAGTGTCCCAGACAAGATCTTGCCATTCAGAATCTTGCTGTATGGTTTGTTGAAAATAGTATACGTATGTATTTGTATCTTGCATACATATGACCATTTTTAACGCTGTGGAATTGGTTCCTAAACAACGTATTCTAACAATCGTAGTGTCGGGAACATTTGGGAATGAATTCCAAAACTCCTTAACCCAAGTTGTCTGATATTTCCAATAGCTTGCACCCTGGAAACCTCCGAAGGGCCAACCGTATCCACAAAAAACCTGACCTTCTTTTTTTACAAAGGTTTTTGTTTTTGCAGAATCTATCGAACTTCCTCCTCCACCTACAAATTTCCAATCATTTTCACTAGGAATTTGTGGAAGAGAGAAAACTGAAAAAATGAATATGAAAAACAAAAGTGTTTTCATAAAAGTTCCTTTAAGTTATTATTGATTTTTGATGTTCTATTTTCTTAACTATACCAAAATAAACAAATTTGTCAATCTAAAATTAGACAAAAGGTATGTAAATTAAATGTTATTTTGTAGAAGTTATTAACATTTTACCAATTTTTACTTTTATGAGGTATAATTAAAGTATTATTGGTTTATGA
>CAIMAO010000003.1 GCA_903838985.1 uncultured bacterium
AATTAATTAAATTTGTGAAAAATATTTATAACATTAAAATAATAAAAATATTTATAAAGTTTTTTATTTTTGTGTTTGTTGTTAGTACAATTTATTTTTTTGTATCAAAGGATGAATATATAATTGCAACAGCAAATGAACCATTGGTACATTATCAAGGTAAAATTTACCACATATTTTTTCATAGTTTAATTGTTTATCCAGAGCTTGCTTTTGATGGCAGTAAATCAAGTTTACTTTATAAAAATTATATGATTACAAGAGATGAATTTAGAAAAATTCTTCCCGAGCTTTATAAAAACAATTTTATTTTAATTGATATAAATTCTTTATATGGTGTAGATATTAATGGTAAGGTTTCAGAAAAACCTATTTTTTTACCTAAAGGAAAGAAGCCCTTAATTATTTCACTTGATGATCTTTCTTATTACAATTCGATGAAAGGACATGGCTTTGCAAACAAATTAGTTTTGGATAAAAATGGACAAGTATCAACGAGGATCATTACACCGAGTAGTGAAGTGCAAATAACAAGAGATGGAGATGTTATCCCTATTCTTGATGATTTCGTTTCTAACCATCCAGATTTTTCATTTCAAGGTGCTAAAGGTTTGATTGCAATTACTGGGTATGAAGGTATATTAGGTTATAGAACTAATAATTTAAAATCAAAAAGTTACTTACAAGATATAAAAGATGTGCAAAAAGTAATTTCTAAATTAAAAGAAACAGGATGGGTTTTTGGTAGTCATAGTTATTATCATAATAAAGAATTTTCAACTGGAGTAATTTCATTAAAAAATTTAGAAAAGGATACAGAATTATGGGATAAAGAAGTGAAGCCATTAGTAGGAGATACCAATATATTTATTGGACCGTTTGGGGAAATTTTTAATAAAGAAAATGATCCACGTAGAAGTTATCTTGTTTCTCATGGTTTTAAAATGTTTTGTGGTGTAGGATTAGATTTGTATTATAATACTTCACAAAATTATATAGTTATGGATAGAGCAGATATTGATGGTTATAGATTAACTCACAACAATTATTTAATGAAAAAATATTTTGACCCTAAGGAAGTCATTGATTCTTTTAGAAAAACAATTTGATATGAAAAACTTTATTTTTAAATTTATTTTAATAATTTTTTTAGTCGCAGGAGCGATGAATGTTTTTGCTGTTTCTACAAAAAAAGTATCTCCTAAAAAAGAAATAATTTATCAAGTGCCAGTTTTGGTTTATCATTCTTTCGGTTCAGCACCCCTTAAAAAAGAAAGTTGGATGCGTATGCATTATCGTGTGACAGCTGAAGCTTTTCAATCCCAAATGAAATATTTATCTGATGATGGTTATCACCCAATTAGTTTTAGTACTTATGTAAATAGTTTGAAAGATAATACAAAATTGCCAGATAAAGCTGTGGTTCTCACTTTTGATGATGGATGGGTATCTCAATATAATTATGCTGTCCCAATATTAGAAAAATATAAATTTACTGCCACTTTTTTTGTGATTACTGATTATGTAAATAATAAATATAAAGCATATATGAGTTGGGATAATTTAAAAGATTTAGTAAAAAATAATTTTGAGATTGCGTCACATACAGAATCACATCCTATACTTACAAAATTAGATTTTAAAAAATTGGCAAATGAGCTTAATGGTAGTAAAAAAATACTTGAAGATAAATTGAGTGTAAAAGTGATGACTTTAGCATACCCAGATTATGCTCAAAATCAAACTGTGAGAGATGCAGCTAAACTAGCAGGGTATGTTGGATCTAGAGCTGGTTGGTCTAATATTCAAAATTCGAATGCTAATATTTATCAATTAAAATCACAAGAAGTAGTGAATAATCCTAATCCTTTTTCTTCTAAAAGATTACCAGATTTGCCTTAAATATTTTTTTGTGATAATATTTTAAAACAATGAAAAAAGATATACACCCAAAATATGATATAAAAGCCAAAGCTACTTGTGCCTGCGGAGCTATTTTCGAAGTAGGTTCAACAATGCCTGAAATTAAAATGGAAATTTGTAGTCACTGCCATCCTTTTTATACTGGTAATGATAAGGTTATGGATACTGCTGGACGTGTAGAACGTTTCAATAAACGCCGAGCTCTAGTTGCTAAAATTAGTAAAGCTAAAAAATAAGTATAAAAGCCCCTTAAAATTTTTCATCCCTGCGCCCTTCTCGGAGTACCGAGTGGGACCCTCGGGAAGTGAAAAATTTTAAGGGGCTTTTTTAGTATTTTTGATATAATAAAACTATGAGTTTTGATTTAGATGAACTGAAGAAGAATCACAATACGAGCTATTTAGCGAGTGTTTTAGAACGTCTTGATCGTGAAGAAGCACAAGTACGTGAGATGATGGGAGGTGATGATGATTTGCATGAGATGGCTAGTGCTGAACTCAAACTTATTCAAGAACAAAGGGATGCTACAGAAAAACAGATTCAAGATATTTTAGATAACTACGAGCTTAACGCCGCAAAAAGTAAAGAGTCACAAGAAATGGCTAATGAGATTGTTTTGGAAGTGCGTGCAGGAGCTGGAGGTGATGAAGCATCTCTTTTCGCTTGGGAGCTTGCTCATATGTATGAATTATTTTCTATAATAAAAGGTTGGCAATGGAAAACAAATTATGAATCAAAAAGTGAACTTGGAGGATACAAAGAAGCTAGTTTTGAAATAAAAGGTAGAGATGTTTATAAGATGTTACGCTATGAAACAGGAGTTCACAGAGTGCAAAGAGTTCCTGCTACAGAGAAAAATGGACGAGTGCATACATCCACTGCATCTGTGGCTGTTTTGCCAATCAGAAAAAAAGTTTTATTTGAAATTAATCCTGCAGATTTAGATATGGAATATTCTCGTTCTGGTGGTAAGGGTGGACAAAATGTAAACAAAGTTGAAACAGCTGTACGCCTCATCCATAAACCTACAGGTATAGACGTGCGTTCTACAAACGAAAGAAGTCAATTAGCTAATAGAGAAAAAGCCATGATGATTTTGACTGCGAAACTTCAACAATTAAAAGAAGAGGAAGAAGCTAAAAAATATGCAGGTGTTCGAAAAGATCAAATAGGGACAGGAGATAGAAGTGAAAAAATTCGTACTTATAATTTTTCACAGGATCGTGTCACAGATCATCGTATAAAAAAATCTTGGCATAATTTGCCTAAAATTCTCGAAGGGGGGATAGAAGACATAATTGACGCCCTTCAGTCTGGTGAGACTGGAGATGAAGAGGAATAGGCTTTTGCTATTTTTTGATAAATGTGCCATACTTAGAAAGTAGTTTCTCCAAGAGCTTTTTTGTTTAAATTGTGAGTGTAGGTTTTAGCCCGTCTTAGGACTGGTAGGCATCAAAGAGATCATTGAGCGACAAGAGTATCTACGTTCTGATATTAATTCAGAACATTATAATTATTTTTTGCTCGTTTTTTAAAAAATGAGAGAAGTAAAATAATATGGCTACAAAGCTATATGTAGGGGGTCTCCCTTACAGTGTTCAAGAAGATGCTTTAAAAGAGCACTTTGCACAAGCTGGTAATGTTACATCAGCTGTGATTATCATGGACAAAATGTCCGGTCGCTCAAAAGGTTTCGGATTCGTTGAAATGTCAACAGCTGAGGAAGCACAAAATGCTATCTCAATGTTTAATGATCAAGAATTTGAAGGACGCAAACTCACAGTTAATGAGGCTCGTCCAATGGAAGCTCGTCCACCAAGACAAAATGGAGGTGGATACGGTGGAAATAGTAATGGTGGATACGGTGGAGGCAATCGCGGACGCCGAGAATACTAATTTTAACTATCTAAAAATAAAGACCGCTTTGAAAAAGGCGGTTTTTATTTTGCTAATTTGCATAAAGTCATTGTTTTTGGTATATTTTTATTGGTTGTGTGGTTTTCGGGCGTGTAGTTCAGTGGTAGAACGCTGTCCTGATAAGACAGAGGTCGTAGGTCCGATTCCTACCACGCCCACATGGCAGAGAAAAATAATATTTGGTGGAAACCAGCATTTGAAATATTTAGCGAAATTTCTGCCTGGATAGCAGTACCAGTGATATTAGCACTAATAGCAGGTAAAGCTGTTGATAAATATTATGGCACGAAGCCTTTATGGCTTCTTATTTTTGCCGGTTTAGCTTTTGCAATTTCATCTTATGGTATAGTAAAAGCTGTGAAAAAATATGCAGAAAAAACCCGCCTTGATGACAAAGTCGGACAGGTTAAAAAAGAAGATAAAAATAATAAAAATTAAAATTTTATGACACAAGAAGAAAATACAACACAACAACCTATTGAGAATACTGCACAAAATATTGTAGGTGGAGAAAAAATTGCACATGAGACGACCCTATTCGCTGAACCAGTAATCCATTATAAAAATTTTACTATTACAAACGCTCTTTTGACTAGTTGGATCGTTGTTATCGTCATAATAATAATGTCATATATTCTTCGTTCTAAGCTCAAAGAAACTCCTGGAAGAATCCAGAATTTTTTTGAAGTTATAATAGAAGGAGCACTTTCTTTGTGTGATCAAGTTACGAACAGTAGAGCAATATCTTTGCAAATTTTTCCAATAGCTATTTCAGTTTTCTTTTTTATACTTTTTAACAACTGGATAGGTTTGATTCCGCTTGGAGGTTTTGGACTTTTAGAAAGAGGCAAAGAAGGACTCTCTTTTATACCATTTCTTCGTGGTGGCACAGCTGATATAAACACGACAATTGCGCTTTCTATCATGGCAGTTTTGGGGGCAAATATCTTCGGAGCTTTTTCAATAGGCATATGGAAAACTTTCAATAAATATGTTAATCTGAAGATAATTGGACAGATAGGGAAGAAATTACGTAAAGACCCGACTATCATAATAGTAGCTCCAATTACGTTCTTTGTAGGTTTGATTGAGATTGTAGGTGAATTTGCGAAAGTGGCTTCGTTGTCTTTTCGTCTGTTTGGTAATGTATTTGCAGGAGAAGTTTTGCTTGCTTCTATGGCAGCATTGGTGGGTTATGTAGTGCCAATACCTTTTCTTTTTCTTGAAATACTTGTAGGAGTAATACAAGCACTTATTTTTTCAATTTTGTTAGTTGTATATTTCACCATTGGAGCTTCTGATCATGATGAGCATGAAGAAGGTCATAAGGAGGAGTCGATTATTATTAATAATAACGCCGCGTAAGCGGAAAAAAGTATGGATTTAAATACTATTTCAAAAGCAGTTGTTATGGCAGTGGGAGCAGTTGCTCCAGCTATAGCCATTGGTATGATTGGCTCAAAAGCTATGGAATCAATTGGCCGTAACCCAGAAGCTGCAGGAAAGATTCTTGTGCCTATGCTTCTTGCTTGTGCATTTGCCGAAGCAATCGCTATTTATGCACTTGTTATCGCATTTTCAATTTAGTTAGTAGTTAAAAGATTTAAAATTTAAGAATATATTTTTAAATTTTGAATCTTTGTTACTGCTCGCTATGTAACGCGTGTAGTTATTATTTTTTTTAACTTAATTTAAAATGGATTCAATCATTAACACATTTCATATAGATTTTAAAATTATCATTGCTCAGGTTTTTAACTTTAGTATTGTTTTCGTAGTTTTATATTTATATGCCATAAAGCCTTTAAATAAATTGATGAAAGAACGCGGAGAGAAAATAGCTAAAGGCATAGAAGATGCGAAAGCAAATGCAGAAATTTTAAATAATACAAAAAAAGAATATGATGAGGTTTTAGTAAAAGCTAGAAATGAAGCTGAAAAAATATTTCAAGAAGGTAAAAAAGAAGCAGAAGATAAAAGAGCTTTGATGTTAGAAAAGGCGAAAGAAGAAGTGGCTCTTATAATAGAAAATGGTAAGAAAAATCTTGAAAGTGAAAAAGTGAAAATGGTTACTGAAGCAAAAGAAGAAATTACATCAATTTCTGTAAAAATAGCAGAGAAAATACTTGGTAGTAAGATTGATTCTTCTTTTGATGATAAAACAATAAGTGAATTAAAAAATATATAAAATATGGCAACTTTATCAAACAATGACATAGCCCGTGCAATCTATCTAGTCACAAAGGATAAAAAAGAAAGTGAGCTACATAATGCATACGGTAAAATAATAAAATTTCTTTCGCATAAAAGATTGTTATCAAAGTCAAAAGATATTTTAGAAAGATTAGACAAAATAATTGATCATGAAAATGAGAGAATCACAGTCAAAGTATTAACTAAAGAAAAACTGAAAGAAGGAATTAAAAAAGAACTTATATTTTTTTTAAGAGGACGATATGGAGTGAAAGAAGTAATTTTAAAAGAAAGTTTAAATGAAAAATTAATTGGAGGAATAAGGTTAGAGATAAATGATGAAATTATTGATTTAACAGTAAAAAACAAAATTAAAAAATTACAAGAATATTTAACAAGAAAAATATGAGCACGAATTATATAGTAGAAAATTTAAGAAAAGAGATAGATAATTTCTCATCAGAAATAAAAGCTGAAAAAATTGGTCATGTTTTAGAAGTCTTTGATGGTATCGCAAAAGTGTCAGGTTTGAGTGATATAAAATCATCTGAAATGGTGACTTTTCCAAATGGAGAAATAGGTGTGGCTCTAAACTTAGAAGAAGACACTGTGGGTATAATTATTCTTGATGATTTTTCAAAAATTAAAGAAGGGGATGAAGTGAAAGCTACTGGTAAAATTCTTGAAGTTCCAGTTTCTGATAATATTATGGGAAGAGTAGTGAATGCTCTTGGTGTAGAAATAGACGGAAAGGGTACTATTAAAGCCGATAAAACTTATCCTATTGAAAAAGTTGCTTCAGGTGTTATTACTCGTCTTTCTGTTGATCAACCAGTTGCTACTGGTATTAAAGTTATTGATGCGATCATTCCTATTGGACGTGGTCAACGTGAGCTTATCATTGGTGATCGTCAGACAGGGAAGACAGCTATTGCTATCGATACTATTCTCAATCAAAAAGGTCAGAATATGATTTGTGTTTATGTTTCAATCGGTCAGAAAGATTCAAAACTTAGAAAAATCCAAACTCGTTTAGAAGAAGGTGGTGCTATGGCATACACTGTAATAGTTTCTGCTGGATCATCAGAACCTGCTCCATTGTCTTACATTGCCCCTTACACAGGAGTATCTATTGCCGAATATTTTATGGATCAAGGAAAAGATGTTTTGATTATTTATGATGATTTGTCTAAACACGCTGTAGCATATCGTGAAATTTCACTTCTTCTAAGACGTCCACCAGGCCGTGAAGCATATCCTGGAGATGTTTTTTATTTGCATTCCCGTTTACTTGAACGTGCTTGCCGAAGAAATAAAGAATACGGAGGTGGCTCTATCACAGCATTACCTATTATTGAAACACAAGCTGGTGACGTTTCTGCATACATTCCTACAAATGTTATTTCTATTACTGATGGACAGATCTTTCTTGAGACAGATCTTTTCTATAAAGGTATTCGTCCTGCAGTAAATGTCGGACTTTCTGTTTCTCGTGTGGGAGCAACTGCTCAAATTAAAGCTATGAAAAAAGTTGCTGGAACTTTGAAATTAGACTTAGCACAGTTCCGTGAGCTTGAAGCATTTTCACAATTTGGCTCAGATTTAGATAGTGCTACAAAACAACAACTAGAACGTGGTAAACGTGCAGTTGAAGTTTTAAAACAAGCTCAATATTCTCCAATTCCTGTTGAACGTCAGGTGGTAGTACTTTATGCTCTTACGAAAGGTTATATGGATGATGTTCCAGTTGAAAAAATTAAAGAATTTGAAGAAGGTCTTATGAGTTATACAGAAAATAATGCTAAGAAGTTTTTCAAAGAAATTTCTGAATCAAAAATGTGGACTGATGATGGTGAAGCTGAAATTAAAAAAACAATAGAAGATTTTAAAAATAATTTTTTAACAAAAATTAGTGCATAGGATTCGTATAAGATTATGGCAAGTACAAAAGAAATTAAAAGAAGAATAAAATCTGTAAAAAGTACAAAAAAGATTACCAAAGCTATGGAACTTGTCGCTGCCTCAAAAATGAAAAGAGCAGTGTCTTCTACACTAGCTTCTCGTTTGTATTCAGAATATTCATGGGAAATTTTAACTTCAATTGCTAAAAATACAGAACTCATTACTCACCCTCTTTTTATTGAACGTACAGAAGTAAAAAATATTTTACTTGTTTTAATTTCCTCAAATCGTGGTTTGTGTGGTGCTTATAATGCACAAATAATGAAAAAAGCTCTTGCTTTAATAAAAAATGGTAATAAAAATATAAATATAGATATTGTTTCAGTAGGTAAAAAGGGAGATACAATGATGCGTCGTATTGGTAAAAACATCATTGCAAGTTTTTTTGAAATGCCAAGTAATATCTCTATCTCAGACGTTGTTCCAATCTCTGAATTAGTAATAAATGAATATAATTTAGGCCATTATGATAAAGTTTTGGTTGCGTATACAGATTTTATTTCTGCTCTTACTCAAAAACCTAATATTAAACAAATAATACCTATATCTAAAGTCACCTTAAAAGAATTGATGAATGAACTTACAGAAGATTCTAAAAATAAAAAAAAAGAAATAGTAACAGATTATTTATTTGAAGGTAATCAAGATGAATTGATAGGATCGTTAGCAGAAAAATTAACCAGAATGCAAATATATCAGATGTTTCTTGAATCAAATGCTTCAGAGCAATCCTCAAGAATGATGGCAATGAAAAACGCAAGTGATGCTGCTGGAGAAATGATAGATGATTTGACGTTAGTATTTAACAAAGCTCGTCAAGCAGGCATTACGAGAGAAATCTCAGAAATAAGTGCAGGTATGGCAAGTGTAAATTAAATTTATTATTAAATTATTATTAATTAAAAAGTAATTATGAAAACAACAGGTATAATAAAAAGAATAATAGGGCCGGTCGTGGATGTCGTATTTGAAAACGGTGTTCCAGATATTTATAGTGCACTTACAGTCAAGAAAGGTGATTTAGTAATAGTTCTAGAAGTAGAACAGCATATAGGAGAAAATACAGTTCGTGCTGTCGCTATGGATTCTACAGATGGCCTCTCTCGTGGAATGGAAGTCACAAATACAGGTGCGCCTATTTCTGTGCCTGTTGGTAAAGATACATTAGGAAGAATGTTCAACGTGTTGGGTGCTCCAATAGACAACGGTAAAGAAGTTTCTGGTGCTGTTTCACCAATACATCGTAAAGCTCCAGAATTTACTGCTCAATCTACAAAAGTTGAGATTCTTGAAACTGGTATTAAAGTTATTGACCTTATTTGCCCTGTATTGAAAGGAGGGAAAGTTGGTCTTTTCGGAGGTGCTGGCGTTGGTAAAACTGTTGTCATTCAGGAGCTTATTCACAACATCGCAAGTAATCATGGAGGATATTCTGTTTTCGCTGGTGTTGGTGAAAGAACTCGTGAAGGAAATGACTTGTATCATGAAATGAAAGATTCAAAAGTTCTTGATAAAGTTGCAATGGTCTTCGGACAAATGAATGAACCACCAGGAGCTCGTTTACGTGTAGCTCTTTCTGGACTTACAATGGCAGAATATTTCCGTGATAAAGAAAATAAAGACGTGCTATTTTTCATAGATAACATTTTCCGTTTTACTCAAGCAGGTTCTGAAGTTTCTGCTTTGCTTGGCCGTATTCCTTCAGCTGTGGGATATCAGCCTACTCTTGCTACAGAAATGGGAATATTACAAGAACGTATTACTTCTACAGATAAGGGTTCTGTGACATCTGTGCAAGCTGTTTATGTGCCAGCTGACGACCTTACAGATCCAGCTCCAGCAACAACATTTTCTCACCTTGACTCGACCGTGGTTTTAAATCGTTCACTTTCTGAAATAGGTATTTATCCAGCTGTTGACCCTCTTGACTCATCTTCAACTATTCTTGACCCACATATCGTCGGTAAAGAACATTATGAAGTCGCTCGTGAAGTTCAACGTGTTTTGCAACGTTATAAAGACTTGCAAGATATTATTGCTATTTTGGGTATGGAAGAATTATCTGAAGCAGACAGAGAGCTCGTTGCTCGTGCACGTAAAATACAAAAATTCCTTTCTCAACCAAACTTCGTAGCAGAACAATTTACTGGAAGAAAAGGAGAATATGTTCCACTTTCTGAAACCATAAGATCATTCAAAGAAATTCTTGAAGGTAAACATGATAGTAAACCAGAAAATGATTTTTATATGAAAGGTGCTCTTTAAAAATTAAATAGCTTCTTTCAAAAAGCACGAAAATTTTTTACTAAAAATTTTCTCTGTCCGTCGCCGTCGCTCCTACCAAGACTTTTCTCAAGAACTATTTAATTTATAAAAATATATGTCAAAACAATTAAAATTAAAAATAATAACACCAGAAAGATTAGTGTTAGAAGAAATGGTTGACCAGGTTAGTTTGCCTACTACTTTAGGTGAGATAACTGTTTTACCAGAGCATATTCCTTTGATTACAAGCTTAGCTTCTGGAGATATCGTAGCTTTGATAAATGGTGAACATATACCTATGGCTGTTGTTGGTGGTTTTATTGAAGTAAAACAAGATGAAAACAAAGTCACTACTGTGGCTGTTCTTGCTGATTTTGCTGAACATCTTTCAGAACTTTCAGATGATAAAATTGAAAAAGCAAAAGCTGATGCTGAAGAATTAAAGAAAAAAATGGAAAACAAAGATCTTGTTGATTATGAACATTTTGCTACAGAACTTGAGAGATCACTTACTCGTGTAAGAATTGCTGATAAATGGAGAACAAAAAAATATAGAAAATAATACATTCGAAAAGCTCAGTATAAAAATATGTCTAAATTTTATGTGGTTGCGACGCCAATAGGAAATATGGGGGATATCACACTAAGAGCTATTGAAACCTTAAAAGAGGTGGATTTGGTATTGTGTGAAGATACTCGTGAGACAAGAAAAATATTTCAAAAATACAACATAAATACACCAACGATGAGTTATCATACTCAAAGTAAACTAGCTAAAGTTGATAAAATTTTTGAATTATTAAATGAAGGTAAAAATTTAGCTTTAGTCTCTGATGCAGGCACACCTACTATCTCTGACCCAGGCGCAATGCTTATTGCTAAAATAAAAGAAAGCTTGAGTGAAATAGAAGTCATTCCTATCCCGGGAGCAACGGCTATTATAGCAGCACTTTCTGCTTCAGGATTGGCTACACATGAATTTACTTTTTTAGGATTTTTGCCACATAAAAAAGGGAGAGAGACTTTGTTTAAAGAAATTTCTGAATCAAAAAGAACAATGATTTTTTATGAATCTCCTCATCGTATTTTAAAAACTTTAGAATCTCTTCAAAAATTTTGCCCAAATAAAAAAGTTTGCATTGCTCGTGAGATAACAAAAATATATGAAGAATTTAAAACTGGTTCAGCCTTAGAGCTTTTAGAATATTTAACAAAAAATCCTATCAAACAAAAAGGGGAGTTTACAGTACTTGTCGGCAATTAGATTTTGCCTATAATTTTTAAGGTAGTTTTACTTACTCCTAAATCTAATATTTCATTTTTAGATAATTTTGGCATACTTTTTGTATATCTTTTTAATATAGTTTTCTTTAATTCGTCAGTATTTTTTATGTGACTCATAGAAAATTTAAAATCTGATTTTTTTAAATCATTGTATTGTAAACATTCATTTACATCTATACATTCTGCATAATAAATATTATTAAAATCTAAAAGTGGAAGTATTTCTTCTTTTTCATTAAAATATCCAGATTTTATTATTTTAGGTAATAAGTATATTTGTCCTATTTTGTGATTTGATTTTTGTAAATTGAAATGAGTGAAATATCTATTAATTTGAGGTAGATATTTATATTCATTTTTTCTTATCCTAATTAATTTATTTGAGGGTAATTTTTTAAATAAAGGATCTTTTATATCTAAAATAACATCTTTTTTATTCAACAATAGTCTTATTTTATTATTATCTATATTTCGCTTTAATATTTTATTCATATATTTATTATATCAAAAATAAAAAAAGGAGAGCATAAGCTCTCCGAAGTTTTGTAATTATTTTTCCAAGATATATTTTAGTATTCTTTTCAAAATATCCCGCCAAGGTTCTATTTTCCGGAATATCTCACCGGGATAAGGTCTAAATTCTAAGGCTTCTTTTTTAGACCAAGCATAAAATGGTTTTTGTAAGTCTATTTTTTGACTTACCGTCATTTCCATTTCAAAACTTTTCTCATCCGGAATAAAAACATATTTGAACATGGTGTACCTCTTGTTTAATTTGTTTAAAATATAAGCTTTATTGGTAAATAAGTCAATTTATATAGAACATTAGCTCAAATAAATATTATCTAGTATACTGTTTTTATGTTTATACCAACAAAAAAACAAGCAGAAGAAATAGTAAAAAAATACGGCACACCTGTTTTTGTGACGGATGCTGAAACGATAAATAATCAAGCTAAAAAATTATTAGATGCTTTTAAGGATTTAAATGCTAAAGTTTTTTATGCTATAAAAGCAAATTACAATCCGCACATAGTTAATATAATTAAAAAAAGTGGCATATATGGTATTGATGCTGTCTCTCCAAATGAAGTTCAGTTTGCACTGGGTTTAGGATATTTACCAGAACAAATAATTTTTACTCCCAATAGTCTTTCTGATGAAGAAATAAAAACAGTAGGAAATTTAGGAATTTTACAAAATTTAGGCTCAATATCAGAATTACGAAGATATTGTAAATTTTTTCCTGGATCAAAAGTTTCTTTGAGAATTTGTCCGGAAACTGGTGCTGGTGAATTTCATCAAGTTGTCACGGGGGCGCTTCATAGTAAATTTGGTTTAGATAAAAATGATTTAGAAGAAGCTAGGGCTATTTGTAAAAAATATAAAGTTAAAATAGTAGGCATACATAGTCATATTGGTTCAGGTTTTTATCAAGCTCGTGAATTTAAAGAATCAGTGATAGAGGTTTGTAGAATAGCAAAAAAATTTAATGATTTGGAATTTTTTGATTTTGGTGGTGGTTTTGGTGTTTATTATAGACCAGAAGAAAAACCCATTAATTTAAAAGAATTTGTCTTAGCTGTAAAAGAGCCGTTAGACGAATTTAATAAGAAAAATAAAAAAAATATTGAAATACGTATTGAGCCAGGGAAATTTCTTGTTTCAGAATCAACTGTGCTTTTAGCAAGAGTGACCACAATAAAAGAAAAAAATAAAAAAGTTTTTGTTGGTTTAGATACAGGTTTTAATCATTTAATTCGTCCTGCTATGTATGGTGCATATCACCATATTGTTAATCTGTCTAGAAATAAGGGTGAAGTTAAACTTGTGCAAGTCGTGGGAAATATTTGTGAGACTTGTGATGTTTTTAATAAAGGAATAAAAATGATAAATCCAAAAGAAGGGGATATTTTGGCTATTTTAGTCGCTGGAGGATATGGAGCTTCAATGAGTTCAAATTACAATATGCGTGCACTAGCTTGTGAGGTTTTAATTAAAGATAAAAAAATAATTCTTACTAAAAGAATACAAACTTATAAAGAAATAATAAGTTTGTATTTATAGTAAATCTTCTGGGTCTACAGAAATTTCGTAAGAGGGAGGAAATGAGGAAAATAAATTATATAAATTCTGGTCAATTTTTGAACCAGAGAGCAATTCAGGTAAAGACCATTTTTGTGGATCTAATTTTATTAATGCATTTGTTATAAATTGATTTTTATTTTTTGAAACAAAACCACCAAAAATTTCAGGTTTGTATTCTTTTAGATTTTCTGCTAATATTTCTTTAGCTTTAATTGACTCTAGTTTATCTCCTAAATAAGTGATTTTAATAAAACGTTTAAATGGTGGATATTCTAAATTTTTTCTGTCTTTTAATTCTTCACGTACAAAATGTAATAAATTTTCTGATTTAAGTGCAAGCAGTGCAGGATCATTTTTATTTTTTGTTTGGATTATTAATTTTTTATCAGTTTTACTCAACGTAGAAAGCAAAAGTTGTATTATTTTTTCACTCATTTTGAAATTTGGAATACTCCAAAGTGAATCAAATGAAGCCATAATAGAAAGAGAAACTTTTTCTTTTAAATAGAAGAATGCCATTTCTGTCGCTATTAATATTGAGCCTTTTGTTTCCTCAAATTCTTTTATGAGTTTTTCTGCTTCTTTTGAATTTTTAACTGTTTCTTTGTCTAATTTAAAAATTTTAACTTTATAAAATTTATTTTTTAATTCTTCATAAACAGTATCAGTACCTATACCAAGAGGCATCAAATTCCAACTCCCACAATTTGTGCATACTGTTTCAGGATCTTTTTCGGTGTTACATTTATTACAGATAAACATTCTTTTTTTACCATCACGGGAGAGATAAAGCACTACTGGAGCTAAACATTTATCACAATTTATTGTTTCATTGCAATCTTTACAGACAGTGTAAGTGGCTAAACCTTTTCTGAGCGAAAATATAAAGACATTTTTTTTAGATTCTAAAGTATTTTCTATTTCTTCAATACTTTTTTCAGACATTATTCTAAAAGATTTTGTTGCAGTTTCTTCTTCGTTACTTTTACTTGGGTCAATTATATCTATCGAAATTCTGTCGAAATTTGTTCTGAAAGACAAAGGATATATTTCTCCAAAACTTTCTTTTTCTTTTCTAGCTATAGTTTCATAACGCAACAATGTATCTGCTAATATAAATTTCGCATCAATTTTTGAAGCATATATTTCTGCAAATATTCTCATATCGAAATGAGGCCTTGGAATCATTTTATATGCATTTGAACTTTCGTGTTCAACAATTATCGTGCTTATATCCATGCGTGGAATAGACAAAAATTGTGTAGTGCCTAGTATCAAAACTCCATGTGCAGAATTTATTATTTTTTCATATTGTTCAATTATTTTTTTAGGCTTCATCCCACCATGCATAACAAAGGTGAAATTCTCTATACCTTTCGATAGAGCTTGTTCAAATATATCTATGTCGTATTCTGTTGGCAATACTATAAAGACTGATTTTTTAAGAGCAAATTGTCCTCGTATTAATGTTTTATAATAAGAAATACGATCTTCAAAATTTGTTTGGAAAAGTATTTTTTCTGCTTCGATATTTTTTGAAGAATGATTAGATTCTGGGACAATATTATTTTTAGAAAATTTTTCTATTTCATCATATTTTTCTCGAAAGATTGAAGGAATGAGAGTGATAACTCCAGTATTTTTTTTCGAAATAAAATAAGAACTTAGAAGTAGGGCAGACTCAATAAATTCTTTTCTAAAAATAGAATGTTTTTTAATTTCAAATATCTTTTTTAACTTAAAAGACATTTCTTTTATTCCAGATTTGGCATTTGATGCGTCTTCGGAAGAGGTGACTAAACCTAAAATTTTTCTAGTGCGGAAAGGTATACTCACGATACTTCCATTTTTTATATCTTTTGAAGTGAAATATGTCAAATCTGTTTTGAAAGTTCCTTTTTCTAGAGGAATTACCGTAACAATTTTCATCTTTTCATTCTATCATAATTTGTGATATATTTGTTTTATGAGGATTTTTTCAAGAAAATTAGGTATAGATTTAGGCACAGCAAATACCTTGGTTTTTTTGCCTGGAAAAGGGATAGTTCTAAATGAACCGTCTGTCGTGGCAGTTTCTGAACAAGATAACAAAATTTTGGCTATTGGTTTTGAAGCAAAAGATATGATAGGAAAAACCCCAGAATCAATCATTACTTATTGTCCAATGAAAGATGGTGTCATTGCTGACTATCGTGTGACAGAAGCAATGTTACGTTATTTTATAAATAAAGCATTAGGAAAATTTAATCTTTTTAAACCAGATGTTATGGTCTCTGTGCCAGCTGGTGTCACAAGTACAGAACGCAGAGCCGTCGTAGAAGCGGCTATACGTGCAGGGGCAAGAAATGCTTATGTTGTGAAAGAACCTATTTTGGCTGCTATAGGTGCAGGCATCCCTATTTATGAATCAAAAGGATATATGGTGGTTGATATTGGTGGAGGAACCACAGACGTGGCTGTGATCTCTCTTGGAGGAATCGTTGCTTCAACTTCAGTAAAATGTGCTGGAAATAAAATTGATCAAGCTATTGCTGACTATATTAAAAAAACTTTTAATCTAGCTATAGGAGACAAAACGGCTGAAGAAGTAAAAATAAAAATTGGAGCGGCTGTGTCTTTAGAAGATGAATTAAAAGTGACAATCAAAGGACGTGATTTTATTCAAGGATTACCAAGATCAGCTCAAGTCGGCACGAATGAAATAGTTAAAGCAATAGATGGAGAATTGAAACAAATAATAAAAGCAATAAAAGATGTCTTGCAAGAAACTCCACCAGAACTTGCCTCAGACATTATGGATTATGGAATAATTATGACAGGGGGTTCTTCTCAATTACGTAATCTTCCAGATTTAGTTTACAGAAAGACAGGGGTGAAGGCAGCCTTAGCGGATGAAGCCTTGTTTTGTGTTGTAAAAGGCACAGGTATCGCTCTTGAACATTTGGACGTCTATAAAAAAACGGTTTTAAGTAAAAAATAAATGAATATTCTAAATCATTTAGATAAAAATAATTTACATCACGCTTATCTCATAGAAGGTGCACGAGAAGAAGTTGTGCCAGAGATTTTTAAATTTGTTGAAAGTTTGGGAATTAAAACTTCTGCAAATCCAGACTTTTCTTATATTTCTATGGATTCTTTTAAGATTGACGATGCTCGTAGTTTGAAATCTGTAGAATATGAAAAAGGTTTTTCTGTTGATAAAAAAATATTTATAATTTCAGCCAATAATTTTCTTTTAGAAGCTCAAAATACATTACTTAAAATATTTGAAGAGCCAATAGAGAATACACACTTTTTTTTAGTTGTTCCAAATAAAAATGTTTTACTAAAAACTTTAGTTTCTAGGTTTTATTTAATTAGAACTAAAGAAGAAATATCTGCAGAAGATTTAAAAAAGGCTGAAAAATTTATTGGAATGCCATTAAAAAATAGACTTGATTTTGTCAAAGAATTATTGACTGAAGAAGAGGGAGATGAAGAAGATGAGAACATTGAGATAATAAGTGTTCGTGCAAATGCCTTAAATTTTTTGAATGCTATCGAATTTGAACTAAACAGCAAGTTTGTAAAAAATTTTTCTGGCTTAACCCTTCCCGGAGTACCGGGCGGGACCCACACCATTCAAAATTCTTTGCAAACTTGCTTTAAGCAGATTTTCAAAGTTCGTGAATTTTTGAGCCAACCAGGGTCTTCTGCAAAGAGTTTGATGGAATCTGTGGCGTTAGTGATACCCAATTTTTAGTTTTTATTATTAAATGATACAATCATAGTATGCAATACAATTTTTCAACTTTTAAAACAGAGATAAATAGAGTAGCAGAATTTTTGGGTAATGAATATGGTCAGTTAAATATAGGCCGTGCTTCACCTATGGTTCTCGACGGAGTTTCTGTTGAATCTTATGGATCACGATTGGCATTGAAAAATGTCGCTTCTGTTTCAATTGAAGATCCCAAAACATTACGTATTATTCCTTGGGATAAAAATCAAATTAAAGAAATCGAGAAGTCTATTTTGACTTCAAACCTAGGTTTGTCTGTGGCTGTAGATGGAGCAGGCATAAGAGTTATTTTTCCTCAATTGACTACAGAGACAAGACAAACTCTTGTTAAAGTTCTAAAAGAAAAATTAGAAGATAGTAGAATAACAGTTCGTAAAGAACGAGAAAGAATTTGGGATGAAATTCAAAAATTAGAGAAAGAAGGCAAAATGACTGAAGATGAGAAGTTTAGAGCAAAAGAAGATTTGCAAAAAGTCATAGATGAAATAAACAAAAGTTTAGAAGTTATTTTTGAAAAGAAAGAAAAAGAAGTGTTGGGTTAAATATATGAGTATAATTATTTTTATTATTATTCTTCTGGTGTTGGTTCTTGTCCACGAATTTGGACATTTTTTTAGTGCAAAAAAGTTTGGTATTCGTGTGGATGAATTTGGTTTTGGTTTTCCTCCAAAATTATTTAGTTGGAAGAAAGGGGAGACAGAGTATAGTCTCAATCTTTTACCAATCGGCGGTTTTGTTAAAATTTTTGGAGAGAATCCAGACGAAGAAAATACTTCTGGACCAGATGCTTCTAGAAGTTTTGTAAATAAACCAAAATATAAACAAGCCATAGTTCTTTTTGCAGGAATTTTTGCCAATTTAATATTGGCATGGCTTTTATTTTCTTTTAGTTTTATGTCAGGTCTACCTACGTCTGTCGGAAGTGAACCAAACGGATATGCTGCATCAGATGTTCATCTAGTTTTAGTTTCTGTTTCAGTAAAATCCCCAGCTGAAATCTCTGGTTTAAAATCCGGTGATAAAATAATCTCAGTAAAAAGTAGGAAAGATATTCTTGAAAATATAAATCCTGATACATTAAGATCTTTCATCGTTGCTCATGGAAATAAAGAAATTGAATTCGGATATTTACGTGGACAAGATGAAAAGTTAAATATAACAAAGATAATTCCAACCTTAAATGTATCAACTGGCAACCCCACAATAGGTATTGCAATGGATGAAATAGGTACGCTTAAATTGCCCGTTTTAAAGGCTTTTTGGGAAGGGGCGGTGTTAGACTGGAATATGACTAAAGACACCGTTTTGGGGCTACTTAAGCTCATTTTAGGGGGTATAGAGGGTAAAGGAAGCTTTGCTGGAGTCACAGGACCCGTCGGAATGGTGGGCATAGTCGGTAGTGCATATCAATTTGGTTTTGTTTATCTATTATCTTTTGCAGCTTTAATTTCTGTAAATTTGGCTGTGATAAATCTTATTCCATTTCCAGCCTTGGATGGAGGACGTTTGCTATTCTTATTGATAGAAAAAATAAAAGGTTCACCAATGAATCCAAAATTTGCTAACACCGCCAATATGGTTGGTTTTGCGATTTTAATTATTCTTATGCTTTTTGTTACATATCACGACGTAATTAAATTATTTTAATCTCTGTTAAATTAATTATGGAAGCACAAACCAAAACACATTCGACAAGCTCAGTATCTACGAATTGTCAGAACTGCAAAAAATATTTTGTGATAGAATCAGAAGATTTTAATTTTTATGAAAAAATAAAAGTTCCTCCGCCAACTTTTTGCCCAGAATGTAGAATGATACGAAGAATGGTTTGGAGAAATGTACGTTCTTTATATAAAAGAAGTTGTGGTTTGTGTGATAAATCTCTTATATCCATGTATGGTGATTCGGCAGTAGTTTATTGCAAAGAATGTTTTTTTGGAGATAAATGGAGTGCACTTAGTTATGCAAAAGAATATGATTTTTCTAAACCATTTTTTACTCAATTTAATGGATTGTTAAATATTGTTCCACGTTTTTTCGCTTATCAATCTGGGAATTTAATTAATTCTGATTACTCAAATTTTTGTATTGATGGTAGAAATATATATTTAGCATATTCAGCAGTTGAATGTGAAGATGTAATGTATTCAGAATCTATTGATAAATCAAAAAATAATCTCGATTGTTATTCTGTACAAAAGTTAGATAATTGTTCCTATAATATTGATTCTGAAATAAATTATAATACTCATTATGCTATAGAATCTAGAAATTGCATTGATTCATATTTTATTTATGATTGTGCAAATTGTAGTAATTGTTGTCTATCTTCAAATTTACGCAATCAAAACTATGTTTTTAAAAATGTTAAACTAACAAAAGAAGAATATCAAAAAGCTTTTTTAGAACTCAAATTAGAAACAATTTCAGGTTTTCAAAAATCTAAAGAATTATTTGATTCTATTTTAGAAAAAAAAGCTATTCATCGTTTTGCTCAAATATATAATTCACAAAAGACAACAGGAGATTATATTGTAAATTCAAAAAATATTTATAAGTCTTTTGATGTTAAAGATTCAGAAAATATTGCTTATAGCTTAAGAGTTCTTCAAAATACAAAAGACAGTTGTGATCTTTTAGGTATAGGTAGAAATGCAGAACTTGTTTATGAATCTATGGCAACAAGTATAAATACATATAAAGATTTTTTTTGTTATATAACATTAGAAAGTAAGGAGTGTGAATATTCTTTAATTTTAAAAAATTGTTCAAATTGTTTTGGTTGTATTAGCATGAACAATGCAAAATATTGTATTTTTAATAAACAATATGAGAAAAAAGAATATTTTGAAATGATATCAAAAATTAAACAGCATATGAATGATATGCCTTATATAGATAAAAAGGGAAGAGTCTTTAAATATGGAGAATTTTTCCCTTATGATATTTCACCATTTGGTTATAATGAAACCAATGCTCATGATTTCTTTAATCTAAAAAAAGGAGAAGCTTTAGAAAAAGGTTATTTATGGAAAAACAAAGAAAAAATTAATTATCAAGTGACAATAAAATCGTCTGCCTTACTGGATAGTATTTTAGATGTTGATGATAATATTTTAAATGAAGTTATAGGTTGTCCAAATAATGGAAATCAAGATTTTCAATGTACAGGTGCTTATAAGATAGTGCCAAATGAATTTCAATTTTATAAACAAAAAAATCTACCACTTCCTACTTTTTGTCCAAATTGTAGATATTACCAAAGATTAAAATATCGTAATCCTCTCAAACTCTGGCATAGACAGTGTATGAAAGATGGCTGTACTAATGAATTTGAAACTTCTTATGCACCTGATCGCCCTGAGATTGTTTACTGTGAAAAGTGTTATCAACAGGAAGTATATTAAAAATAAGTTATAATCACTATATGATTTTAAATCTAGTTAAAATATTTTTGCCGACAGTTGTAGCCCTTTTGATAGGACTTTTTATTACCCCAACTGCATCGCATTTTTTTTATAAATATAAACTTTGGAAAAAATATTCTAGGAATAATGCCACTTTAACAGAGTTTCAAAAAATTCATAATGAGAAAGAAGAACTTAATACTCCTCGTGTAGGTGGAATAATAATCTGGGTTTCAATACTTTTTTCAACATTAATTTTTTATTTAATATCAATCTTTTTCCCATCTCCTGTCACAGAGAAAATAAATTTTTTAAGTAAAAATCAAACACTAATTCCTCTTTTAGTTTTACTTTTTGGATCGTTCTTAGGACTTTGGGATGATTTAATACAAGTATATGGAAAAGGTAAAATAGCTCACGATGATACATCTTGGCGTAAATGGAAAGCACTTTTAGTTGTTTTTATTTCGCTTTTAATAGGTTTGTGGTTTTTTTATAAATTAGGAATGACATCAATACATATTCCATTCGGAGGAAGTATTGATTTAGGAATTTTAGTTATTCCATTTTTTGTTTTGGTTGCATTAGCTACTTTTTCTGGAGGAGTAATAGATGGAATAGATGGGCTCTCCGGTGGAGTTTTGGCTTCAATTTTTTCTGCTTATACAGTAATAGCTTTTGCAAACAATCAAATAGATATAGCTGCATTTTCTGCTGTGACTACAGGTGCAATATTAGCATTTCTTTGGTTTAATGTTCCGCCTGCAAGATTTTATATGGGGGAGACGGGGATGATAGGACTCACCATTACACTCGCAACGATAGCATTTTTAACTGATTCAGTTTTTATACTTCCTATCGTCGCTATGCCACTCGTGATAAGTTCTTTGTCAGTTATTTTACAAATGCTTTCGAAAAAATTTAGAAATGGTAAAAAAGTATTTAAAATTGCTCCCATACATCATCATTTTGAGGCACTTGGTTGGTCATCTTATAGAGTTGTTATGCGTTTTTGGATTTTTTCTTTAGCTTTCTCTGTTGTAGGAATAATTTTAGCAGTTATAAGTAGGTGATAATTAATTTTTTATTGGATGAAAGAAAAAAAAGTAGACCGATTTTTTTTAATAGTTGTTTTGCTTTTAATCTCTATAGGGATA
Organism: uncultured bacterium; assembly: GCA_903838985.1. Taxonomy (GTDB): domain Bacteria; phylum Patescibacteriota; class Minisyncoccia; order Phycocordibacterales; family UBA9973; genus UBA9973. The sequence goes on from CAIMAO010000003.1 coordinate 21,981, forward strand.
GCAATGTTCATTTCTGCATCTTTGGGAATTTTAGCAAAAAATGCAAATACTTTTTATTCAATACTTTTTAGTCAATTAGTTCTTGGTTTCGGTTTTGGGTTTCTTGCAATATATTTTTCACTTAAAATTAATTATAAATTTTGGCGAGATTATTCTTTTTATATATTTTTAGGTTCTATTTTACTTACAGCGGCAGTGTTTATTCCAGGGTTAGGCTGGAAACATCTTGGTGCACAGAGGTGGATACAATTTATTGGATTAAGATTTCAACCGGTAGAAATTTTAAAATTTGGTTTCGTAATTTATTTTGCTGCTTGGCTTTCTTGGGCAAAAAATAGAGTTCAAGATTTTAGATTTGGTATTCTTCCTCTCGCAATATTGCTCACAATCATTGCAGCTATTTTATTTCGTCAACCAGACACAAAAAGTTTTATTTTAATAGCTGTCACTGGTTTTTGTATGCTTTTTATTTCTGGAGTATCTATGAAATGGATTACATTACTAGGGGCAGGTTCAATGATAGTGCTAGGTTTTTTGGTATTTTTTACTCCGTATCTTCAAGATAGAATTAAGACTTTTATGGATCCATCACAAGATCCACAAGGTTCTTCTTATCAAATACAACAATCTTTAATAGCGATAGGTTCAGGTGGAATTTTTGGTAGAGGATATGGACAAAGCATACAAAAATTTAGTTATTTACCAGAACCACAAGGGGATTCTATTTTTGCTGTCGTTGGTGAAGAGTTGGGTTTTGTCGGAAGTGTTGCAATTATAATACTTTATTTGCTCTTCGTTTTACGTGGACTTCGCATAGCCAACAATTCTCCTGACTTGTTTAGTAGACTTTTGGTTTCTGGAATTGTTATACTAATTGTAGCCCAGTCATTTATGAACATTGCTTCGATAACTGGAGTTTTCCCGCTTACTGGAGTGCCACTGGTTTTTATAAGTCACGGAGGTACTTCGCTCATGATAGATCTTTTGGCTTTAGGCATAGTGCTTCAGATATCAAAATTTCAAAAACAAAGTATTTAAATAAATTAATTATATGAAAATAGTATTTACAGGAGGAGGAACAGGTGGACATTTTTATCCGATTGTCGCTGTTGTTCAAAAAGTTAATCAAATAATAGATAAAGAAAAAATATTAGGAGCTAAGCTTTATTATTTTTCTGATAGTCCTTATGACAAAGAAGTGCTTTTTGAAAATGGGCTTTTGTATGAAGAAGTGAAAGCAGGCAAAATGCGTACTTACTTTTCTTTAAAGAATTTTACAGATATTTTTAAAATGTTTTTTGGTGCTATTAATGCAATTTATAAAATATTTTCTATTTATCCTGACGTTGTTTTTGGCAAAGGTGGTTACGCATCATTTCCAACTATTCTAGCTGCTAGAATTTTACGTATTCCCGTTTTGATTCATGAATCAGATTCTGTCCCAGGAAGAGTAAATAAATGGGCTGGACATTTTGCTAACAAAGTAGCTATATCCTTCAAAGAAGCTGCAGATTTTTTTCCAAAAAATAAAGTAGCATGGACGGGTCATCCCATAAGGACAGAAATAGAACATGGAGCTCCACACAATGAAGCTTTAGAATATTTTAAATTTGAATCAGGTTTACCCGTGCTTTTAATATTAGGTGGTTCTCAAGGTGCCGAGCTTATAAATAATACAGTACTTGATGCATTACCTAGACTTATAAAAAACTTTCAAATAATACATCAGACAGGTATTGCTAATTTTAAAAATGTTTCTGCTAGAGCAGAAGTGGTGTTGGCTTCAAGCAATGAAAAAGTAAGATATGTTCCTTATCCTTTTTTGAATCCTCTCGCTATGAAAATGGCTGCTGGAGTCGCTACTATTATTGTTTCAAGAGGAGGTTCTACAATATTTGAAATAGCTTCTTGGGGTGTGCCATCTATTATTATTCCTATAACTACAACCAACGGAGATCATCAAAGAAAAAATGCTTTCAATTATGCTCATTCTGGAGCTTGTAATGTTGTTGAAGAGATGAATATGACTGCAAATATATTAAGTTCAGAGATTGAAAGAATAGTAGAAGATAAAGAAATTTATAATAAAATGTCACAAAGTGCTAAAGCATTTAACAAGCCAGATGCTGCTTATAAAATAGCTCGTCAGCTTGTAGATATAGCACTTTCTCATGAAAGAAAATAAAATATTGATTTTTATTTAACTATGTGTTATTATAAAAACAAATAATTTATTTGTTCACAATTTTTTAGGAGGTTCTTGTGGAACCAAAAGTAAAAAAAGAATTAGCAAAAGCGATAACAATAACATCAATTTTCATTGTTATCATTTTATTTGTAGTTTTTATTTCTTTAAACTACAAAATGTTTTTACAAACCATCTCGAAATAGGGATGGTTTTTTATTTTGTTTAAAATTTATATAAAAAGTGTTAATATGTATATATGGAAAGTAAAAAAATTGTTACAAGATTTGCCCCTTCACCTACAGGTTTTATGCATGTTGGCGGTGTTCGTACTGCTTTATATGCATATTTATGGGCAAAAAAGAATAAAGGGGCTTTTATATTAAGAATTGAAGATACTGACAAAGAAAGGGAAGTTGAAGGCTCGATAGAACATATTATTAAATCTTTAAAATGGCTTGGGATAAATTGGGATGAAGGCCCAGATATCGGAGGACAAAATGCTCCATATTTACAATCACAAAGACTAGATTCATATAAAAAATATGCACAAATACTTATCGATAAAGGTTTAGCATATCCTGATCCATATACCGAAGAAGAAGTCGGAGTTTTTCGCGATACTGCAGAACTCGCAAAAAAACCATTTTTATATAGAGAGCACAGGCCAGAAACTTTTGGGGTATGGGATGGCACAAAACCCCTTCGTTTTAAAGTATCTGAAATAAAAAGTTATAAATGGCACGATCTTGTCTATGGCGATCTTTCTGCCGGACCTGAAGCATTAGATGATTTTATTTTAATAAAAAGCGACGGTTATCCTACATATAATTTTGCACATATCATAGACGATCTAGAGATGGGTGTGACACACATTATGCGTGGACAAGAATTTATTTCTTCTACACCAAAATTTCTATCAATATACGATGCATTAGATATCAAACCTCCTCTTTTTGCTACTTTACCCCCTATAATGGGCAAAGATGGAAAGAAAAAATTAGGTAAAAGAGATGGGGCAAAGGATGTTTTAGATTATAAAAGTGAAGGTTATCTACCTGAAGCTATGATTAATTTCTTAGCACTTTTAGGTTGGAATCCTGGTGATGAAAGAGAAATCTTTACAATGGATGAACTCGTAGAAGCTTTTGATATTTCTCGTATAGGACATTCTGGGGCTCAATGGAATGATCTTAAGTTTGATTGGATGAACAAAGAACATATAAAAAAGTTATCTTTTGAAAAATTGAAAAAAAATATTTTTGAATATTTACCAGAAAATTTAAAAATAGAAAAAATTATTCCACTTATTGCTGAGAGAATTTCTAAATGGAGTGATGTGAAAGAAATAGTAGAAAAAGGGGATTTAGACTTCTTTTTTAAACAACCAGAATATCAAAAAGAAAAATTAGTTTATAAAGATATACCATTAGAAAAAATTTCTGAAAATATCAAAAAAGCTGTAAGTGAATTAAATAATTTAGAAGAAAATAACTTTAATCAAGAAAATATCAAAAAAGTTTTGATGCAAATAGCTGATAAATTAGACAATAGGGGAGAATTGTTACATCCCATAAGGTATGCCCTATCTGGCTTAGATAAATCTCCAGATCCATTCATTATTGCGGAGATTTTAGGAAAAAATGAAACTTTATCACGATTACAAAAAGCAGTTTGAAAATATATTTTTTGTATTTTTTTTAGGTATTTTACTAATAATTCCTATTGTTTTTTCTTATGCGCAAACAGCAGATGAGATAAATACTAAAATTAGCCAAAGAAATACTGACATAAGCAAACTAGAAGAGGAGATAAGACAATATCAAAACCAACTTGATAATTTAGGCAAACAAAAAAATTCCTTAAATGGTTCTATACAACAACTTGATATAACTAGAAAAAAATTGAATGCAGACATTTCTATTACAGAAACAAAAATAGATAAGACAAATCTTAAAATAAAAGAGTTAAGTTTACAGATAAATGATAAACAAAAAAATATTACGAGTAATGTAGACGCACTCACCTCAAATATTAAAAAAATAAATGAAATTGAAGAAAATGATGTTGTGGCTACTTTGTTATCTGAAGATACTTTCACTAATGTGTGGAATGATATAGACAATATGTCTAGCGTGGGTAAAATGATAAAAAATTTAAATATAGAATTAAGGCAAATAAAAAGTAGTTTGGAAGACACTAGAGTAGAGACAACAAATGCAAAAAAAGAACTTGTTTCTTTGAGATTAAAACTCGCTGATCAGAAAAAAATTGTAGATCAAAATACATCAGAAAAAAAGAAACTTTTAGCACAAACAAAAAATAATGAAAGTAATTATCAAAAATTGTTAAAAGATAGAATTGCCAAAAAAGATGCTTTTGAAAAAGAATTAAGGGATTACGAATCACAGTTAAAATATATATTAGATCCTTCGAAACTTCCTAATGGCGGAGTTTTGAGTTGGCCACTTGATAATATATATGTCACACAATTTTTTGGTAAAACTGAGGCAGGAAAACGCCTCTATGCGAACGGCACACACAATGGTACTGATTTTCGTGCTGCTATAGGCACTCCTGTGAAAGCAATGGCAGATGGTGTTGTCGCTGGCACTGGAAACACAGACATACAATGCCCTGGAGTTTCTTTTGGAAAATTTGTTTTGATTAAATACAACAATGGTCTTGCTAGCACATTTGGGCATTTTTCACTTATAAAAGTAAACATAGGGGATAAAGTATCTCGTGGTCAAATCGTTGGATATAGTGGCAACACAGGCTACTCTACAGGACCACATTTGCATGTTTCTATTTATGCAAAAGATGCAGTTGATTTAAAAACATTGCCAAGCAAATCTTGCCCTGGAAGAGTTCTTACTCAACCTATAGCACCAGTAAATGCATATCTTGACCCGATGTATTACCTGCCACCTTATAATAAATAAATTAACAGCTTATATTGTATAAAAGTTGTATAAAGTGATATTATTATATATATGAATAGTAATATAAAAAGTGAACAAGGTGGATTTTTAAAATTAATAGTTCTCATTGTTATTGCTTTGCTTTTAATGAAATATTTTAAAGTTAGCGTCACTGATGTCATTGATTGGTTTAAGACAGTATTTAATAGTGTTTTTAAATAAAAAACAAAATGACCAATTTTAATAAAAACAAAAAGGGCATAAGTATCATTGGAATTTTACTTTTAGGTTTTGTTTTAATTTTAGTGCTTAGCTATTTCAAAATAAGTGTGAAGTCTGTCGTTGAGAGCCCTACTGGCCAAGAGAACATAAACTACGTCGGGGGAGGCTCTAGAAGCGTTTGGGACGATTATTTAAAACAACCATCTGCTTATCTTTGGAATGATATTTTTGTAAATATTTTTTGGAAATCTTTTGTAAATAATATGGAACGTGTCAGAGATGGTAAACCTACAGATTATGAAAATGCTGCACCTACTGTAAACATTCAATAGGAGAGGGCTTTTCTTTGTTTATATAGAAAAGATACTACGTCGCACAATATACCTTTTACGACATAGTATCTTATTTACACGAGCTAGAAAGCTGATATCCGGCTTTTTCTGCTTCAGTTGATGTATTGAAATATCTTCTATTAGACTCTTTAATTGTTTTCCCTCCAGAACATCTTAAAGAATAATATTTACTTCCCCTATTTGAAGCAAAAAAATTACCAGAATTTATTTTTGGAGATTTTTCTAAAATATTAGTATTTGAAGAAAAATTATTTGACTCATTACTAACTGATACTGTAGATTCAAGACTACTATCATTTGGGCTCGTATAATCGATTTTAAGGCCACTACCAGCGCTTTTTTGGGATAATCTACCTAGCTCAAATGAACCCAAACCCACCAAAATGATGATTATGACCACTAAAATATCTTTTCCTTTATCACTCTCAATAAATTGCTTGATTTTTTCCATAAAATTGTTTATACTCTTTGTATTGATTTATTAAGTAAATTTTATCATTTAATAGTATAAAAACAATATGGCACATAGAAAGGCTGGCGGGACAGCGAAAAACCTGAGAGATTCCAATCCAAAATATCTAGGTACAAAGCTTGCAGATGGTCAAAAGGCTCAAGCAGGTTCAATTATTATTCGTCAACGCGGTACTGTTATAATGGCTGGTAATAATGTATCAATGGGTAAAGATCATACTTTGTTTGCTTTAAAGGCTGGCACAGTCAAATTTGGTTCTAAAAGAAAGACTTCTTTTAATGGTAAAACAGTAGTAAAAAAGACTGTAAACGTAAACTAAACTTCCCTATTTTAAATAAAAAAATCCCCTGTTGTGGGGATTTTTTTTAATTATCTTTTTTTCTGCCAAGCATGTGGCAAAAGATCTGATGCCTTTTTTATTTGTTTTTCGGAAATAATTATTTTAGCTTTCGGACAATAAGTTATATAAAGTTCTCTACATAATGCACATGGAGGATAAATTTCATAAGTTCCATCTTTGTGTTTTTTAACTGTAGCGACCATTTCTATATTGTAATTCCCTTCTGAAAATGCTTTTCCGATAGTTACCCACTCTGAACAGATATCTAATTTTTGAGAATTAATACAAGTTCCAGTATATATTTTGCCTGATTTTGTTTTAACAGCACAGCCAACAGTAAAACAATTTTTTTTATATCTTTTATCTATTATATTTTTTGCTTCTTGAATTAAGTTTTTCATATTCTATTTTTCCCCCCATAATGATATTATTTCTTTTGAATTAACAACATGAGCAAAAAGTGAATTCCAGATATCAATAGTTGCATTGTGTTGATATAATTTTTCTTTTGGCATAGAAACCAAATCCTTAGGAACAATTACATTGTAACCCTTAGTGTAGGCTGTTCTCAAGGTTGAATCTACACAAACTGAAGTATAAGCGCCGGTTAAAATTATATTTTTAATTTTTAATTTTTTTAATATTTTTTCAAGTTCTGGATTTGAAAAAGTATCATAAGATTTTTTTATTATTTCAAAATTATTTTTATTAGGTTTTATTTTAAAATAATCAAATCCTTTAGTGTTTGGAATGCAAATATCAAGAGGTTTTAGAGAGGATTGGAACTTAATTCTTGCATTTTCCTTCATGAAATGATGGTCTTCAATCATTCTAGTAAAAATTACTGGAATATTCTCATTTTCTGTTTCCTTTATAAATTTTTTAAGTGGAATGATAATATTTTGAACGGGAGTAACGTCTCTTTTTCTAATTAGTGAAACCTTGCCATTTTTTGAGCAGTAATCATTTTGAATATCAATCACCAATAAAATAGTATTTTTAGGGTCAATTAATTTTAAATTAAGCATATGTATTTAAAGGAAAATTATTCTTTTATTACTACCAGTTTGAAAGATGATTTCTTATTTTTTATAAGAATTGGTATTTCAAATTCCCCTATTTCTTTTATTTGTTTTTCTA
>CAIMAO010000004.1 GCA_903838985.1 uncultured bacterium
AAAAATAATAATATTTTTTACTGAGTCTACTTCAGGATAGATATCCTTATATTTTTTAATTAATATATCTAATACATTAGTGACTGAAATATTTCCAGATTTATTTAATTTAAATAATCTTACTGTAGCTCTACGAATTAACCTACGTAATATATAACCTCGATCTTTATTTGATGGCGAAACCCCATCTGAAACCATAAACAAAGAAGTGCGCAGGTGATCAATTATAATTTTTGCATACACCTCATTATAATTACTTGCATTACTTTTAACATATTCCATTACATCTTTAAATAAATCTGTATCATACGCAGTTTTTTTACCTTCTATCACTGCAGTCATTCTTTCTAAACCTGCACCTGTATCAACATTTTTTTGAGCAAGTTTGCCAATAACTTTTCCATCTTTTTTTTCATATTCCATAAAAACATCATTCCAAATCTCAATGACATCTTCATCCTTTATTGCATTCAAAAATTGCTCTTTGCTTAAATCTCCAATTTTTCCACTTACATCATAAAACATTTCACTACAAGGACCACAAGGACCATTATCTCCAGGACTCCACCAATTGTCATCAGCTCCAAGCGGATAAATACGGTGTTCTGGAATACCAACACTCATCCAAATATCTTTTGATTCTTGATCAAAAGGAGCGTTCTCATCGCCTTCAAAGATTGTTATATAGAGTCTTTTTGAATCAAGACCAAGTCCTTCTTTTTCGGAAGTCAAAAATTCATAGCTCCATTTAATAGCCTCTTCCTTAAAATAATCTCCAAGCGACCAGTTGCCCATCATTTCAAAAAAAGAAAAATGACGATTATCCCCTATATCTTCTAAATCTCCAGTGCGAACACATTTTTGGACATCAACAATTCTTTTTCCCATTGGATGTTTTTGTCCTAATAAATAAGGAACCAATGGTTGCATTCCTGCAGTATTAAAAAGCACTGAAGGATCATTTTCAGGCACAAGAGAAGAAGATGGTATTATTTTATGTCCACGAGCTTCAAAAAATTTTAAAAATCTTGATCTAATTTCATTTGATTCCATAAAAATTAACTACTGCTTTTTTCTTTGCCTAAATTTTCTTCAGAGATTTTTCTAATTGGTTTTTCAAAAATATTCATAACAACAAAAATAAAGAAAACCAAAACAGTTGAAATAAATGCAAGATTGAAAAGTCCAAAACCAGCAGCCATACCAATAGCCGCAGTAACCCAAAGGCCTCCAGCTGTCGTCATACCCAACAAATTTGGACCTTTCAAAATTATTCCACCAGCACCAAGAAAACCTATAGCAACTATTATTTGAGCAGGTATCATTGCAGGATTAAAACCAGCAACATTTATATATTTTTCTGCCATTGCTTCTGAAAACAAAACAAAAATAGCAGCACCCATAGAAACCAATGCATGAGTTCTCATTCCTGCTTCTTTGTGTACTAAAGTACGTTCAGCTCCAATAATACCACCTAAAATAACTGCAATTACTAATTTTAAAATTAAATCCCCGTTTTGTGTAAAAAATTGTTCCATATATTAATATTATATAACAACTCCCCCTCCTAAACAAATATCTTTATCATACAAAACACAAGATTGGCCAGATGCAACTAAAACAGGTTCCTCAAATATAATTTCAATTTTTGTTTTATCAATAAACCTTATTTTACAAGGCAAAAAATCACTATGATAACGAATCTGCGCTATATATTTTTTATCTTCCTTTGGAATCTCAGAAATCCAATTTATATTATTCAATAATAAACAAAAATCATTTTCAAAAGAGGCTACGGAGCGCGACGGCGCGAGTCTTGAGGAATTTTTTAGCAAAAAAATATCCGGACTCTTTTGAGAATAATTTTTGCTTTGAAATACATATAAAATATTTTTCTTCACATCTTTACCAACAACATAATAAGCTCCATCATTTGGACTTTTTTTAGTAATAACGAAACCGTGACGTTCACCCAATGTATGAAAAACAATTCCGTCATGATATCCTATTTCTTCTCCTTTTTCATTTAAGACTTTTCCCTTTTTTTCTTTTATGTAATGTTTTAAAAATTCTTTTAAATCTACTGCACCTAAAAAACAAATTCCCTGACTATCTTTTTTTTCTGCGACAGGTAATTTAAACTTCTTAGCAAGCCTGCGGACTTCAGTTTTTTTAAGATGGCCTATTGGAAACAAAATTTTATTTAATTGTTCTTGTTTTAATGTCCAAAGGAAATAACTTTGATCTTTTGAAGGATCTACTCCCTTACACAAATATGCCTCATTTCTTTTAATTTTGAGCTTCCCGAGGGTCCCACTCCTGTACTCAGGAGAAGGGCACAGGGACGAAAAATTAGAAGAAAAGAGGCATCGTGCATAATGTCCCGTAGCTACATAATCTGCGCCCATAGAAATTACTTTATTTAAAAACGCACCAAATTTAACATATTTATTACACATTACATCTGGATTGGGTGTTCTACCTTCTTTGTATTCTCTAATCATATAATCAGCTACTTCTTTTTTATATATCTCTTCAAAGTTAAAAGTTAAAAAAGGTATATCTAAATATGCTGCGACACGCATAGCATCATGACGTTCTTCCTCTTCATTGCAAGATAAAAAATCCGGATGCCAGGTACGTATAAAAACTCCGACTACTTCATAGCCTTGTTTCTTTAGCAGTGCTGCCGAAACAGCACTATCTACTCCTCCAGATAAACCCACAAATACTGTTTGTTTTTTCATAAATGTAATATAATTACTTTGTCGAGATTATATTAGCTAGAGTTTAATACATTTTAAAGTATTAGACAAATTTTTAAAAAATATGCATTATTTTACAGATGTTTTAAAAAAGTATGCTGTGTTTGAAGGCCGATCAAGCAGAAAAGAATATTGGATGTTTATATTATTTTATTTTGCTAGTAATATACTATTAAGAATAATAGTTATTTTTTCTGGGTTTCCCATAACAATAACGTCAACTATTGCAACTACATATTCACTGGGAACATTACTTCCAGCCCTAGGAGTAACAGTAAGAAGACTGCACGACACAGGGAAAAGTGGTTGGTGGATATTATTAGGACCAATATCAATTATTTTTCTTTTTTTAGCAATGATCTCTTTTTTCTTTCACCGAGAAAATATTTTATTAATTTTTTTGTTTCTTGCACTTTCAACAATTATATGGATAATTTCAATTATTCTTTTATCTTTTAAAAGTCAATCTGGTGAAAATAAATATGGACCAAATCCAAATAGCAGTGACATTTCTAAAATTACAGGAGTCAATCAGACAAACACTGAACCATTAAATCCTACTTCTCTATAACTTCATCAATTTTTTGTAAAGCTCATATGTAGCATAGGCATCTGAGAGAGCACTATGTGGTTTTTTGTTTTCTATATCAAAACGTTTGCACATTTCACGTAAAGAAAAATGATCTAAATCTGGGTCATTGTGAAGCTTTGCCCAAGCAATAGAAATAGTATCGAGTTTGTGATAATGCATACTATTTTTAAAACCATTTTTTGAAAAAACATATTCTAAAAATCCAGAATCAAAAGAAACGTTTTGCCCCACCATAATACAATCTTTAACCTTTTCGATTAGTATCTTTATTGCATCTTTCAGTGTATAAGCTGAAGACCAATCTTCCTCATTATAATGAGTTATTTTAAGAGAAACAGGATCAGCACTTTCTATGTGTTCTGGCTTTATTTTTAATTCAAATTTTTCAATTAATTTAAGTTTTGATGTTGTAATTACACAACCAATTTCAATAATTTCATGATTAATAAAATCAAGTCCGGTTGTCTCTATGTCTATAAAAGCTAAATTGTGTTTTCTCATTTTTATTTTAAATATTTTCGTTTATTTAATTTATGTTCTTCAAAGGTTTTAGCATAATGAATATTACCATCTTTATCATGTAAATAATAAAGATAATTTGAAACTTTTGGATGAATAGCAGCCTCTATAGATTTCATGCCTGGATTACAAATTGGAGCTAAAGACAAACCTTTATTTTTATAAGTATAAAGATCTGAATCAACTTGAAGAGGCATACCGATTAAAAGTCTGTGCCATAAAATACCAGAAATAACATCTCTATCAATATCTCCTTTTGATTCTTTTTCAACTAAAGAAGCCATAATTATTATGTCTTTTTCAGTTTTGCCAGATGAAACTATTTCAGATTTAATAGATAATATTTTTTTCTCGAAATTACTATTCATTGCATTCAACACATTTTGTTCAGTATCTCCTGTATAGAAAAAATATGTATCTGGAAAAAGATACCCTTCTTTTTTTATGGCTTCAGCTAAAAACTTTTCTGCATTAAATTTTGGCAATTTATCTGAAAAAACCTTAGAAATATCTTCCACATTAAAACCTTCTGGAATCGTAACTTTTATTGGTGCTAAATGTCTTTCACCTTTTGCAAAACGTTTAGCAATATCAAAAATAGAAATCCTATTTTCAAATAAATAATCTCCTGGAGCTATATATTTTTCGCCTCCTAGTGTAATGACAAGAGTTTCAAAAATAGCTCTTGACTGAATCATATCTTTTGTTTTTAAATCTTTAGAAACAGCACGTAAGCTTTCCCCGTCTTTTATATTTATAATAATACCGACAGGAAAACTTTTTGGTGCACTAAAAAATAAAAAGTAAAATAATACAAAACATAAGATTATTCCAAAAAAATAAAAAACTCTCTTTCTTTGGAAAAAAAGTTTTTTATTTAAAGAAGTAGAATCTTTAGACTCGTTGTTTGATGAGGGTAAATTTTCCATAGATTATATAGGAAGATTGGTAGGAGGAGCAGCTTCTTTGGATTCTATACGTTCGAGAGAAGGAACCTTCAATATCTGACCAGGGAAATGCCACAATGTAGCTATCTCTTCCGTATTTAACACATTTATATGATGATGGAAAAAGTTTGGAAAAAGTACCGGTGAAATAGGCCAAGGCAAATGTATTTTGTGTCTCATCGGAGGATGGAAAAATTCTCTTTCTCTATATTCTTCAAGCATTCTGTTTGCCAAGCGTTTAATTTTTTTACTGGAAAGCGGAAAAAATCCAGCAACAATATTCGAACCAAAGGCATCAGCCTGAGTGGAATTTATACGCCAAAGTTCATTAACAAAAGGTGTTGAATATTGACGAAAGATTAAACGCAAAGCACGTCTATTAGTCATATTGAATAATTCTGATTTAGCAACATAACAAACTCTTATACCAGTATCAAAACCAACTTTTAACATCTTCTTACCAGCACCTTCCATCACAGGCTTCAAAAAATCAGGGGCACGAATCTCCATAGCAGCTGTACCATCAGGTCTAGGATGTAAACGAGTAAATGGTGCTAACGTCTTTTTTATAACTTCTTCCCCCTCTTTTACCCAATCATGATATTCATACCAAGAAAGCAAGCCATGCGTCTGTATATTACTTATCAAAGTACCAAGAGATGGACCTTTGTCTTTAGTCCTAAATTTCTTTTTAGAAGGAGTAATAACAATTTGCATCCACATTTGTTCTCCTTTAGTCATAGAGCCAAAAAGTTCTACAACAGGAGAAATAGGATCTACTTTGTATTCTTCTTTTGGATCTTTGTCTAAACCAAAATCAACATAAGTTTTAATTGGATATACATCCGGTTTTAATAATTTAAATTCACAACCCCATAGATTCCATTTACCATCAGGAACTATTTCATCTACAGCCAAAGTATAATCTTCAACGACTTTCACTTGAGCTTGAGGATATTGCGCGTACATCTGTGTTTCCACTATTCCTTTCAAACGTGACGGAGTGCGAACATAAAAATGAACTTGTCCATCAATAGAAACTAATTCCAAGGAAAACCAAAACCAAACAGCACCTTGCCAATATGTCTCAATTCCACCTTTTTGACTCCAATGATAAAAAGCGTTGGTTATAAAAAGTTCCATTGCTTTTGGAGACCTTAAGACATCCCTAGGAGGTACTACTTCAAGCAAAACCCATTCAATACCGGAAATAAAATTGGCTTGTACATAGTGTAGCCACATTTGATGGGCAGCGTAAGCAAGCAGAGAAACAATCAAAAAAGGCAAAGCATATAAAGCTATCTTATATGCCCAAAAAGCAAACGCATCAAATTGGTAGATTAAATAAATGAAAATAGCTAATGGCACAAGCCAAACTTCTTTCATTGCTCCAAAAAAATCTTTCATTCTTATATTTTATATCAAAATATAAGTAAAGTAAAACTATACTAGGGTGTAAAGACCTGCCTTATTCTTTTTAAAGTATTTTGGATTTACCAAATTAACTAAAATAGTATTTTTCTTAAAATATCTCTCTCTCATTACTTTTTCTACAACATCATCTTTTGAAAGAGGACCTTCTCTTTTTAGAATATCTCTTATAACTTCTCGTGCTATACCTGTCTTATATCCCCATTCAGCGAGTGCATAAAGGCCGCGTCCAACTAATACAAAACGTGCATCTTTGATAAGTTCATTGTGACAAGTAGCATAATGTGTCTTTCTGCCAAAAGTTTTTGATATAGCATCTGCTACTTCTTTAAAGTGCATAGGTGAACCATGTTTTCTCATAACAAGAAAAGCATAATCTTTCACGCCACGAGTATGTACGTTTGGTGAACTTGTTTTTCCCCATTCTCCTAATGGATTCTTAGAAATTGTTTTTGAAATAGAAAGCCATCTTTTAGCAATTTCATCATTTCTGTATTGTTCAGCAACATCTTTCATTTGATCAAAAAACTTTTTAATCATTTCTGTTTCTAAAACAAGATCTTGATCATTCAAACTTGCATAAAGCTTTTTCAAAGAATCATGAACCATTTCTGCAACTTCATCATCTACACTCCAACGGGTTTTAAAATGATTATCTTCACGGTGCTTTTTGAAATAATCTCCAAGCTCTAAATAAAAGTGAATATGGTTTTGAGTATTTTTATCTTTTGAAATGTGAGCTAAAAGATCACTTTCAGCTACAACTGAACCCAATGAATGAATCAATTGTTTAAGTTCATCAAAAATAACTTGTTCTTCTTTATAAGCACTTGATTTTTTGATTAAAGATAAAGCTGTGTCTTCAATCTGACGAACACGCTCTCTTGTGATGTTGTATTTTTTACCAATCTCTTCGAGAGTTTTACTTTTTGCGTCGGCAGTCAAACCAAAACGGTTCATGATGACGTCGCGAGTGCGGTCTTGAAGATGAGATGTTATTTTTTTTGTGACTTGTTTTGGTTTAAAGGATATTGTTGACATAAATTTTATAAAATAATTTTTTATTAAAAATACATTAAATTCTTATACTTTTATAATACACCTAGTTGACTTTAGTGTCAACTATTTTTTTCTTTGTGCTTTTACTCTGTCTAATTCAGTTAAATATTTTTTACGAATTCTAACTGATTTTGGAGTAATTTCTAAATATTCATCACCATTCATAACTTCTAAACCTCTTTCTATGCTTAATATAAAAGGAGGATTCAAGTATATGGCTTCATCGGTTCCAGAAGCTCGCATATTGGTAAGCTGCTTACCTTTTGTAGGATTTACGGACATATCGTCTCCTTTCAAGACATTTCCGACAACCATACCTTCATACACTTCTGCACCGTGCTCAATATACATTATACCACGTTCCTGAAGATTTGCAAGCGAAAAGGAAACTGCCTTTCCAGCCACCATAGAAACCATAGATCCGTATTCACGCTTCTTTATTTCATCAGCATACTTTTTAAAACCAATAACACGTGAAGACATTATGCCTTCCCCTTTCGTATCTATAATAAATTCACCACGATACCCTAATAGTCCACGTGTAGGTATTTCAAAAACGATTCTCGCTACTCCTTGTTTCTCTGACATATCTAACATAAGCCCTCGTCTCTTGTTTATTTTTTCTATAACTCCACCAGAAAATTCCATTGGCACATCTATCACCAATTCTTCATAAGGTTCTGTCTTAACACCATCTTTTTCTTTAACAATAACTTCTGGTTGAGAAACTTGTATTTCAAAACCCTCTCTGCGCATATTTTCCAAAAGAATAGCAATGTGAAGTTCACCTCTTCCGTAAACTTTGAAAAAACTTGGACCCATTTTATCACCTTGGTCTGGAGAAAAATCAACTTTCAGCCCGACATTTATTTCAAGTTCTTTTTCTAATCTTTCTTTGATTTGTCTTGAGGTAACAAATTTACCTTCACGTCCAGCAAATGGAGAATCGTTCACTAAAAAGTTTAAAGACAATGTGGGTTCATCGATAGCTATGTGTGGAAGTGGTTCTACACTTTCATCTTCACATATAGTTTCACCAATATAAATATCTGGTATACCTGCTAAAAGCACAATATCACCTGAAGTTGCTTCCATTGTTTCTTTCCTATTTATTCCTTCAAAATTAAAAAGTTTTGTTATTTTCCCTGTTCTTGTACCATTTTCTCCTTTAATAAAAACTTGATTTGATGGAGTCATTTTACCAGAATAAATTCTTGCCACAGCCATACGTCCTAAAAAATTGTCATAACCTAAATTAAAAACTTGTGCAGACATTTTTCCTTCTGCATTCAAAGATGCAGGAGAAACGTGCTCCAAAATCATATCCAAAAGTGGGGACAAATCTTTAGAATCATCTCCTAAATTTTTAAATGCTTTACCTTCACGTCCTATCGCATAAATAGTTTCAAAATTTGCTTGATGATCATTTGCACCTAATTCAAAAAATAAATCTAATACTTCTTCATGTACTCTATGTGGATCAGAGGCTGGTTTGTCTATTTTGTTTATCACCACAATAGGCTTGATCCCAAGTTCAAGTGATTTTTTTAAAACAAATCTCGTTTGTGGCATTGGCCCTTCTACCGCATCTACCAACAAAAGCACAGAATCCACAGCCCGAAGCACACGTTCTACTTCAGAACCGAAGTCTGCGTGCCCTGGAGTGTCTACAATATTTATCTTAGTGCCCTTATAAGTGATAGAAGTATTTTTGGAGTAAATAGTAATACCTCGCTCTTTTTCTAGAGCATTTGAGTCCATTGATATATCTTCATCTTGAAGCCCGCCATTTTGTTTCATCAAGGCATCTGTAAGTGTCGTTTTGCCGTGGTCCACGTGGGCGATAATTGCAATATTTCTAATTTCCATACAATAATTGTTCTTTAAACAAAAAAAGCCTTCAGGGCTAAATTTAGTTAATATAATAATAGCATACTTTCTAAAAAATAACAAATATTTTATATAATTATGTGTATAAATTACTTATACTACTTTACTTTTTTAAATAAAAATGTATCATGATAAAATGGCTCTAGTATAAACATTAACTAAACAAAGAAAGAGGTTTCTATGAAACTTTTTGGATTTGTTTTCGTTCTTGTTGCAATGATTGTTATTGGCGTTAATACGGCTAGCTCAGCTTGCTTACCGAATAACGATAATAATACAACGATTATTGCGACTACTGTGTCACCGCCGGCGATATCGTCAACAACGATTACTAATGCCGGATATGTTCCTTCTCCACCTACTGTGTCATCAAACTTCATAGTTGTCACAGGTATCGTGGAAAATTATTCTGTTCTTTTAAATTCCGCTTCACCTCCCGCATATTGCTCGGGAAATGCGCCGGAATTATTCAATAACCCATTCGAAGTCGTAAAAGCCAGAGTAGCAGGGTTTTATCCCGTTACTAAGTTTCCGCAGGAATTAAATTCAATTTCTAATGCAGAATGGCTCAAAACGATGTTGAAGTCCCGGAACACATAGGTAACTTCCGGAAGGTGTAAAAATCTAAATACCCAGGAGAAATTCTGGGTATTTTTTATTTAATCAAAAATATAAAAATCAATTAATTCAATTTCTCATTTAGATTACCTATATAATCTTTTTCTAACATTTGCTGTGCTCTACTAGAATGCGGATCACCTTGTCCACCTTTAGTATCAAAAGCTTGAGTTGATTCTTTACCACAATAATTCAAAATATTTCTCACCCCACCAGGATGACTCGAAGCATAATTTGAAATATCATAAACTTTATTATTTATAATCATCCAACAATCAGATACTGTATTGTGTTTCGCAACTTCATTCACATCCAAAACTTTAGCATTTGAAGAAGTTTTAACCGTATTTTTTACATTTTGTGTATTAGAATTTACTGGGCTAATACTTTTATTGTCTTGATAAAAAACTAACCCAGCAACAATAATAGCTGTGACGATACAAAAGAAAATGAACAATGATATACCTGAAAGTTTTTTCATAAAAAATTAAATTTCTCAAAATTAATATTATTTTTATCAATTCCTATATCCACAAATTGATTCTTTAAATCTAGCATAAAAGGCAGAGGCCCACAAATATATACTTCCGTATCAATTCCAAACTCACCAATACTTTCTTTTATTTTTGAAGCACTTATTTTTTTCTCTACAGATAGCCAAGGGAAAAATCTAAATTTTTTATTTATATTTCCAATACCCTTTAATTCGTCTAAAAAGACGCCTTCTTTTTTATCTTTAAAAGAATAAAATAGATCTATTTGTCTATTTGTATTTCCTAAACTCCTAGCCATACTTAAAAAAGGTGTAATCCCTATACCACCAGCCACCCATATTTCTCTTCCAGTATCTGAAAGATAATTTTCTTTCTTGAAAAATTCCCCAAATGGACCCTCTATTTTTGCTAAGGTACCAACATTTATATTCTTCAAATCACTTGTAAAATCTCCCAAGGCTTTAATGACCAACTTAAATTTCTTTTCAGAAGAGGATGAAGAGATAGAAAATGGGTGTGGCTCAGAACTTGTACCATTTCCAACAAATCTCACAAAAACAAATTGTCCAGGATAAAAATTTATATTATCTTTTGGTTCAAATTCTATTTCTAGAATATTGTCAGCTACACTATTTAGGGAAGTCACTTTACATTCAAAATCTTTATTAAAAAATATTCTCAAAAAAGATCTATAAAAACCAGAAGCAAAACCAATTATTGCGAATATTAAAACATAAAATCTCAAAAACACGTCCCTAGAAATATCACTCGAAATTAAAAGTGTGTGTCCTAAAATAAAAAAGAAAACAACAATCATCGCTTTGTGAGAGTATCTCCAAAGATTATATTTAATCTTGAGATGTAAGGTCAAAACCAATAAAACAATCATTAAAACAAGAGCAATGATGCCCAAAGTGATTGGGAAATTTGATCTAGGCAATAAAAACAAAGCTGCATCTTTCAAAGAAACACTTAAATATTTAACAACCAAAAAAATAGGATGAAATAAAATTAAAGAAAAAGAAATCGTGCCTATATATCTATGTATATTATAAAAATTATGTAAACCGGAAAAAATTCTATCAAAAAAATGTGAACGATTGCTTAAAATCAAGTTTATAGAAAAAAGCATTATTCCTAAAATACCAAAAATTTGACCAATACTCGTCGTTGTGGAATTTAGATCAAAAAATCTAAAAGAAAGTGGTTCGATAAAAAACCATCTAAAAATAGGGATAGATATAAAAACAATAAGAACCATCAATGACAGATTTTTCTTTGAAAAAGTTTGCATACAATTATTATACTACATAAAAAGTGAAAAACTCATGAAGACATACCAAAAATAAAAAGCTTGAGCAGAAGCTCAGCTTTTTATTTTTGTGCGCCGGGTAGGAATTTCGATCCTTACAGGATCAGTACACCTTTTCAATTTCGCTATACGAAATAATGAAAAGCCTTTCGAATCCTACATGGAAGCAAGCAGTTGCTTCCACTCGGCGAGACATAAATTAAAAAACCCAAGCGTAAGCTTGAGCTTTTTAATTTTGTGCGCCGGGTAGGATTCGAACCTACGTAGCCCGAAGGCGACAGATTTACAGTCTGTTGTAATTGACCGCTCTACCACCGACGCATATGTCTATCTATTACAAGTTAGACATATATAAAATAACACAAAAAAAACTTTTTTGCACCTTTTATCTTTTTATTTAACTGAAGAATTTGATTTCACACGAATTGAGCTTTTTATCTTTCCTCCTTGTGTTTTGTTATATTCTTTTTTAGTTTGAATAAGAAGTTCGTTGTTTTTTACAGAAACAAAAACTGTGTCTCCTTTCTTTACATCGTTTGAAATAATGTAATAAGCAACAGGATTCAAAATTTTGTTTTGAATCAAACGGTTAAGTGGTCTTGCACCATAGTGAGGGTTATATCCTTCTTTTGCTAAATATGAAAGTGCTTCATCAGAAATTTTGAAATCTATATCTTTAGCAAGAAGTCTATCTTTTACTACTTTTATCCTCAAATTAACTATCTCTTTTATAGCCTCCGGAGAAAGAATGTCAAAAATAATTATCTCATCTAAACGATTTATAAATTCTGGTCGGAAATGATCTTTCATAGCCTCCATCACTTTGTCTTTCATGTTACTATAATCTTCTTTGTCAGAATTATTAGAAAATCCAATTGATTCCATTTTTTCTACAAATTGTGAACCAATGTTTGAAGTCAAAATAATAATAGAATTTTTGAAGTTGACTATTCTACCTTTTCCATCAGTTAATCTTCCTTCATCTATGACTTGAAGCAAAACATTAAAAACTTCTGGATGAGCTTTTTCAATTTCATCAAAAAGTATTACAGAATATGGTCGATGCCTAACAGACTCAGTAAGTTGTCCTGCTTCATCGTAACCCACATATCCTGGAGGTGAACCAATAAGCTTTGACATCGAGTGCTTTTCCATATATTCAGACATATCTACACGTATTAAAGCGTTATCATCATTAAACATAAATTGAGCCAAGGCTTTTGTTAATTCTGTTTTACCGACACCTGTAGGGCCCAAAAAGATAAAGGAACCACTTGGTCTATTGGGGTCGCCAATACCTGCCCTAGAACGACGTATTACGTCAGAAACACGTTTTATAGCTTCATCTTGTCCAACTACTCTTTTCTGTAATTCTTCTTCCATTCTTTGTAGTTTTGCACGATCCTCTTCAAGCATCTTCGTCAAAGGAATACCTGTCCAACGTGCGACGACTTCTGCAATGTCTTCCGCGGTGACTTCCTCTTTCAAAATTCTTCGTGATTTTTGAAGTTTTTTTAATCGTAAAAGTTTTACTTCTAGTTCTTTTTTCAAAAGAGGCACTTTACCGTAACGTATTTCTGCAGCACGAGATAAATCAGCTTTCATTTCAGCATCTTCAGCTGAAAGACGTAAGCCATCAAGTTCTTTTTTAATTGAACGAATTTCAATAACAATTTCTTTTTCATTTTGCCATTTTAATTCTAACTCTTTTGTTTTCTCACGTAAGTTTGCAATTTCTTTATCTATTTCTTTTATTCTATTTTTTGTATCTTTGTTTTCTTTAGAATTATTTTCAACTTCCTTTTTTAATGCTTCTTTTTCAATTTCCAAACGCATTATTTTTCTGTGTGCATCTTCCAACATAGGTGGTTTGTTTTCAAGAGCAATTTTTAAAGAAGAAGAAGCTTCATCAATAAGATCCACAGCTTTATCTGGCAAAAATCTATTTGTGACGTACCTTGTAGAAAAATTTACAGCCGCAATTATTGCATCATCGGTAATTCTAACACCATGGAAAAGTTCATACTTTTCTTTAAGCCCACGAAGTATTGTAATGGCATCTTCTACGCTTGGTTCATCTATATAAACAGGTTGAAAACGACGAGCAAGTGCTGGATCTTTTTCAATATATTTTTGATATTCTTTAAGAGTTGTCGCACCTATCGCACGCAACTCTCCACGAGAAAGTGCTGGTTTCAACATATTCGAAGCATCCATTGTACCTTCAGAACCTCCTGCACCGACGATGGTGTGAATCTCATCAATAAAAAGAATAACTTTTCCGTCAGCCCTTTCTATTTCTTTCATAATACCTTTCAATCTTTCTTCAAATTCTCCACGATATTTTGTACCAGCAATAAGTGAACCTAAATCGAGAGAAACAAGTTCTTTATCTTTTAAAGACTCAGGAACATTACCTTTTGCAATACGTTCAGCTAAACCTTCTACCACAGCTGTCTTGCCAGTTCCTGCTTCTCCTATCAAAATAGGATTATTTTTAGTCCTACGAGAAAGTATTTGCACGATACGCATTATTTCACTGTCACGCCCAATAACTGGATCAAGCTTATCTTCCTTTGCTAGATTAGTTAGATTACGAGTATATTTTAAAAGTAATCTAAATCTTTTTGGTTCCGTCACATCAGTGATATTTTGACTACGAAGTTCTTCTAGGACTTTCATCACAGGATCTTTTAATATTCTAAATCTTGCCAAGACTTCACGTGCTTCACCAGCTATTTCAAGCATCGCTAAAAAGAGATGTTCTGTCGAAACAAAATCATCTTTCATATATTCTGATAATTTTACAGAATGTTCTATCACTTGAGCTAAATCAGGATTTAAATAAATCTGATACGCAGGAGAAAGTGTGCTGTGTGATTCTGGAGATTCAATTGCCTCTAATATGGAATCAGTTAAAAACATAGTATCTACTTCCAATTTATCTAAAATTGAATTAACCATACTTTCTTCTTGGAGAAGCAATGCAGCAAGTAAATGCAAAGAAGATACATGGTTTTGACCACGTTCAATAGCTAGCTCGTGAGCTTTCTTAATTGCTTCTTTCGATTTTGTTGTAAATTTGTTAAGTGGTGGCATATTATAAGTTATAAAGTTAAAAGTTTATAAAGTAAAGTTAGAAAAATATTTTAAATAATTCTTATGGAGTTTTTGTTTCAGCTTTTGGTGTAGTATCTTTTGTTTTTAGAGCTTCAATAATCGAATCAATCGAAGCAAAAGTATTATCACCAGACAAAGCTATACCTAACACATCTCCATCTAGATCAAGCACCAAACCTCCAGCACTTGATTTATTAACACTAAATTTCATGTCTTTGTTTCCATCAAAAATGAAAGATGAAACACCACTACCTAAAACCAAAACTTTCTGGCCTATTTTCATTTTATTCAAATCTCCAAAAGCCGGCACAGTAAACACCGCTTTGCTTTTACCATCCACTGGTGCATTTATTTTTAGAAAAGCAAAACCATTTTTATTTAAAGAAACAAAATCTGTTTTAAATTTTCCACTATCATTTTTCAAATAATAAACACTAGTGTTGTCTGGAACTAACGCACCATCAACAGCAACAATCCCTTCTGTAGAAATTGCGAAACCTTTCCCAGCATTTACCTCTATCGTTTTTCCATCAGCATCTTGTTCTTCTTTTGTCACAGAAAAAATAGCTGATTGATTTTTAGAAATTGCATCCACAACTAAATCTTCTTCTTTAATAACTACAGTTTGCACAGTATTTTTACCTTCTGCTGGCACTATCTTTTCCACTGTCTGTCTAACTATACGGTTTATAGGAACAGTTACAGAACTAGGAGCTTGTTGCATCAATGTCACTGTCGTAATACCTGTCGCTATGGAAGTGACAAATGAAAGCAATATTGCAAGCAATATAAGCTGTGATTTATTTAAATCTTTAATATCCATAGGTCAATTATACCACTTTTTGAGTTTAATCAAAATTTGAGATAAAGCCTTAATGGTATAATCAATATCTGATTTGGTAGTCTTTTTGCCTAAAGAAAAACGTAAACCTCCTATCTCAATATTTGCTTCAGGACGTATTGCCTCTATTACATATGAACCCTCTTTGTGTGAGCTTTTGCATGCACTTTTTGATGAAGCCATTATACCTTTTACAGAAAGTTCTATAACCAAAAGATCACTAGGAATTTTAGGAAAAGTTATATTTATATTATTAGGCAATCTGTTTTTCAAATCACCATTTACAATTATCTCTGTATTAGAAATTATTTTTAAAATTTTATTTAAAAAATAATCTCGAAGTTTCACTAAACGTTCATTTTCTTTCTTCTTATTTTTTTCCATTAATCTAAATGCTTCAGCAAATTTTATAATTTCAGACAAATTTTCTGTTCCCCCACGTAAACCCATTTCCTGGTCACCACCACCAAAAATTGGAGCAAGTTGAATATTTTTCTTTTTATAAAGAATTCCAACTCTTCCAGCTCCATCTATTTTTGAACCAGATGTAGATAGCATATCTACACCCAACCTCTCTACATTCATATCTAAATAATTCACAGCTTGTACAGCATCAGTATGAAATACTGGATAAATAGAATTACCCTTTATATGCTTTTTATAAAATCTAATTTCTTTAGCAATTTCTTTTATCGGTTGAATAGTACCTATTTCGTTATTTGCATACATTACTGAAATTAAAATTGTATTTTTCTTTATTTCTTTTTTTATTTTTTTCGGATCTACTATTCCATTTTTTTCAACTGGGACTATAGAAATTTCTGCAAGTTTTCTTTTTTGTAAAATTTTAAAAGTTTCTAAAACTGATGGATGTTCTATGTTTGTGGTAATAATATGAGGTAAAAAATCATTATTTTTATAAAACTGCCAGACAGTTCCTTGTACAGCAAGATTGTTGCTTTCCGTTCCCTCACTTGTAAAAATAATTTCTTCTGGTCTCGAACTTAAAATATTAGCTACTTCTTTACGTGCATTTTGAAGCTTTTCTTTAGCCTTTACACCTTCTATATGTATAGAACTAGCATTAGGTTTGACCCCTGCTGCATAATCTAAGTATATATTTTTATTTGATTTAGCCATTAAAATAGTATATATTGAAATTGTATGAATACAAAGCTCGAAACAGTTTTTTTTGTTTTTGTTGGGTTAATCGTTTTGATTGATCTATTTTGGATTATCCGAACAGAAAAACGCTTAAAAAGATTTTTCGCTGGTAAAAAAGCAAAAGATTTAGAAGAAAGCATTCTTTTTCTAGAAGAAAATATTTCAAAATTAAAATCTGCAAAAGAAAAAATTGAGAAAGAACTCGTAGATGTAAATAAAAAATTGAGAAAAAGTGTCAGAGGTGTTGAAACAATAAGATTCAATCCTTTCCCTGATCAAGGCAGTAATCAAAGTTTCGCAGTTGGAATATTAGACGAAGATGGTGATGGTGTAGTTTTTTCAAGTTTATATTCTCGTGAAAGAATGAGCATTTTCGCTAAGCCTGTTAAAAAAGGAAAATCAGAATATGAACTCACGGAAGAAGAAAAAGAAGTTATAAAAAAAGCTGAGGTAAAAAATTAATATATTATGAAAGAAGAAAACACAACAATTGAAAGACCTCCTGTGGTGGTGATTATGGGACATATTGACCATGGCAAGTCTACTCTTCTTGATTATATAAGAAAGACAAATATTGTTGATAAAGAAACTGGAGGAATAACTCAAAATATATCAGCTTATGAAGTTATACAACCCTCAAAAGATAAAGATAAAAAAATAACTTTCATAGACACACCCGGTCATGAATCTTTCTCTAAAATGCGAGAGCGTGGTGCACAAATTGCCGACATTGCAATTTTAATAGTTTCAGCTGAAGACGGAGTAAAACCTCAAACCATTGAAGCTTGGAAAACAATAAATGAAAATAAAATACCTTGCATTGTCGCAATAAATAAAATAGACAAAACAAATGCTAATGTTGAAAAAACAAAAACAGAATTAGCAGAAAATGAAATTTATCTTGAAAATTATGGTGGAAAAATTCCATTTGTAGAAATTTCAGCTAAAAATGGCACTGGTATAGAAGATTTACTTTCGTTAATAAACATAATGGCTGAAATGGAAAATTTCACCGCAAACAAAAATGCAAACGCTTCTGGTTTTGTTCTCGAAGCAAATCTTGATTCTAAACGTGGAATTCAAGCAACATTGATAATAAAAAACGGAACACTTTCAAAAGGAATGTTTGTAGTTGTAGAAGATGCTATTTGTTCTACAAACATTATCGAAAATTTCAAAGGAGAAAAGATAGCTGAAGTGACCTTTTCTTCCCCTGTCCGACTTATTGGTTTTGATAAAATACCTAAAATAGGTGCGGAATTTGAATCTTTTAAAAACAAAAAGGAAGCAGAGAATTATTTGAATCAATGGTTAAAAGAAAACGTTAATAAAAATAATTTAAAAAAGACAGAAAAAGAATCTAATAAAAAAATAATTCCTATAATATTAAAAGCCGATATTTCAGGTTCTATAGAAGCTATAGAAAAAGAAGTAAAAAAGATACAAAGCGACAGTGCTGAATTCAAAATTATACAAAAAGGAGTAGGCCCTATTTCAGAATCAGATATAAAAACAATAAGTGGTGGTGAAAACATACTAGTTATTGGTTTTAATGTAAAAATAGATAAAAGTGCAATTGAACTTGCTAATAAAAGAGGAATAACAATATCTTTCTTTGATATCATATATAAAATGACTGAATGGTTAGAAGTTGAAATGGAAAATAGAAGACCAAAAGTAGAAACCATAGAAACGACAGGCAGCGCAAAAATTCTGAAAGTATTTAGCCGAACAAAAGAACGTCAAATAGTCGGAGCAAAAACATTAAAAGGACGTATGGTCTTAGATAAAGTTGTTAAGATTATGCGCCGAGACTTTGAAATAGGAAAAGGGAAAATCGTTAACTTAGAAAAAAGTAAAACAAAAGTCAAAGAAGTAGAAGAAGGAGTAGAGTTTGGAATGATGCTTGAATCAAAAATAGAAATTGTTGAAGGAGATATGATTGAATCTTTTAATATTACACAAAAATGATAGAAAGAAACGAAAAAGTAGCAAATTTAATAAAAGAACTCGGGGCTCAATTTTTAGGCCGTGAGAACAACCACACCTCTCTTATCACAGTCACCTCTTGCACTGTCTCTCCAGATTTAAAAAGAGCAACGCTTTTTATTACAGTCCTACCAGATTCAAAAGAACACAATGCTTTAGATTTTGCAAAACGTAAAAGAGCAGAATTACGTGATCATTTGAAGAAAAATATGCAAATTAAAATCATCCCATTTATAGATATAGAAATAGATCGTGGAGAGAAAAACAGACAAAAAATTGACGAATTGCTTAGAGAAAAGTAATATTTAAATGAAAGGCCTGGTAGCCAAGTGGCATGAGCGCAGCGAACTTGGGATATTACAGAGATCTGCGCAGATATGAGTAAATTAAAAATGTAAGGCCTGGTAGCCAAGTGGTAAGGCAGAGATCTGCAAAATCTCTATGCGGCGGTTCAATTCCGCCCCAGGCCTCATTGTATTTTGAAAATAAAAATATATAATGGTTAAATGCCCGGATGGCGGAACTGGTATACGCGCACGACTTAAAATCGTGTCTCGCAAGGGATGTGGGTTCGATTCCCACTCCGGGCACACTCGAGTAAATAACGAGTAAATTAAATTGCGCCCATAACTCAGCTGGTAGAGTAGCTCCCTCTTAAGGAGAATGTCCCAGGTTCGATCCCTGGTGGGCGCACAAAGCATGTTATGCTTTGTGCGAGCCGCAAGCACGACGGTGCTGAGGCGGGGTCGCGAGATTTTTCAGCAGAAAAATACTTGTGACCACAAAGTAAAAATATGTTTTTCATGCCGGGGTGGCGAAATTGGCAGACGCACTTGCCTTAGGAGCAAGCGAGAGTAATCTCATGGGAGTTCAAGTCTCCCCTCCGGCACTTGACTTTTGTATCTATAAGTGCTATACTTATAAGTATGAACAATATAAAGAATAAATTAATACCCTTTTTAGCTATTTCAGCCTTTGTTTTTGGGTTATTATTTGCTTCTCCTGCACACGCAATGGTCACCAGCGTAATGAATAGTGGTGACGTAACTTTCTCTCCTGTATATAACTACAATGACAATAATAATTCATCTAACTACAACAATAATTACAATGGAAACCAAACAAATTATGGTTCTAACTCAAATTATAATAATTCAAACTCAAGCCAAAATAATACAAAAACAAACAGCAATACAAATACCCAAACTTCAGCAAACTCAAACACAGTAAATCCAAATTCTTCAAATAATAATTCTAGTTCATCTACTGATAGCAATGACAGCTATAGTAGTTTGACCTCAAATGCTTTATTTGGATCAAATAGTTTTCTACCATCTGGGTTAGGTCAATGGATAATTCTTGCAATAATCATATTAGCTATAATCTTCCTATGGAGATACATACATCGTTCTGAAGAAAAATATGTAATGGAACCAATGAAACACGCTTAAAAAACAAGCTTTTTAAAAATCACTAAACAAAAAAACGATCATAATTGATCGTTTTTTTGTTGTTTATTAAAACTTATTTATTGCTAAAAAGATTCAGGATATGCTGTATTATCTTTAGGCAAAGTTACTGTTCCTTCTCTTGGATTTATACCTTCTATATTAAAAGTATTCATAATAATTCCTAATATCTGAAAAACTCCCATCATTACGACAATACCTATAATACCCCAAAGCATATGATTCTTGCCTGTCGTTTTCTTTTCTTCATTTTCTTGGTTTGAAATAAATTCAAAAATACCATAAAGAAAATAAACAAAAGACAAAGCAAAAATAAATATTATGATTGGGTTTATAATAACTTTGTTGACACTAAAAACAAAAGAATCAACACTCGCATAAGCTACATTTGTAGAGAATAAATCCATAAACCTTTTTAAATTTGAGAATTAATAATTAGGTGCTAGATTTTGAATTTGAGTATTTACACCATTCAAACCAAATGTTTTTTCAACTATGCCAACAAGTCCCCACATAGCAACGATAACAACCAAACCAATAATACCAAAGATCATTCTATTTTTACCTTTTTTCTTTGCTTCTTCATCATCAGAAATAACAAATTGAACAACGCCCCAAACAAAGAAAACAACACCAGCAACAATAAGAATTGGGATAAGAATATTTAAGATATCACCAATTTTACAAATTATCCATTCAATTGTTCCACCACTTGCATTCGCACAACTTACATTCCTAGTATTGTTTATTGCATTTCCACCAACTCCTTGCGCTAAAGCCAATAATGGAGCAAAACTTAAAGCGACACCTGACAACACACCTAATTTCTTTTTCATAATTTTTAATCTCGTAATAACAAGATAATTAATAATAAAACTAATAATTTTGCGACCCCCGCCTGAATGATTTTAGTCGGGCAGGTTATTTATAATACTTAATAATGACTTTATTATATCATAAAAACAAACAAAAATAACAACCTATTTTCCACCAGTTGGTACCGTCGGAAGAATATATTTAATTCCAAAAGTACCACCCAATATACTGACCAAACCCCAAACACCTACCATAACTGTCAAACCGATAATACCCCAAATCATAAACTGTTTACCTTTTTCCCTTTTGGCATCTTCTTCGTTGTTTATGACGTATTGAACGACACCCCAAAGAAACATCACAATAGTCAAACTAAAAATAAGAGGCACTACAGACCCAGTCAGTAGACAAGTTGCATAATTCAACAAATCTCCTAATTTTGAATTTTGTGCAGAGTAATTACATGTTCCAGTAGAACCAAAAGAAGTTTTTGTTTCATTAACAAATTTTGTGGCAATATTAGAACCTTGATCAAGTCCAAAAGTTTTTATGACAATACCAACAAAACCCCACATAGCAACAATAATAATCAAACCAATAATGCCATAAAGCATCTGATCTTTACCTTTCTTTTTCGCTTCTTCCCCATCAGCAATCACAAATTGAACAATTCCCCAAATAAAATAAACTACACCCAACGTAATTAGCACAGGGATAACTGTATTTAAAATTGAACCAATTTGACAAATAACCGCTCCAATACCTACATTTGTACAAGTATTAGTCGTTGGACTACCAGTAAGCGATTGCGCTAAAGCCAATAATGGAGCAAAACCTAATACTATACCTAATACTATACCTAATTGCTTTTTCATAATGATTGAACAGTAGACACTATTAATTGTGCGATAGCCCACGACCCCAGAAGTATCGCTGCTCCTACTAATGTATAAGACAAAGCTCTTTTAGCATCACCCAATTTTTCTGATTTACCTTGAGCTGCAACAAAAAGAAAACCACAATAAATGACAGCTAAAACTATCACAGGCATGGCTATCTTTATTACTCCTTCTAGTACAGTTCTAATCAAATCAATTATATTTTGTGATTTTAATGGATTTTTAATAGTAAGACCATCATCAGCCGCTAAAGACAAAACGGGGAAAATTAAAATAAAAATCATTAAACCAATTTTATATAAATTTTTCTTCAAGAAATTAGTCATATATTTATTATATTACTTATAAATTTAAAATCCAAACCAATAAAAATCATCACTTTTAACATACCCCAATATTGAAAGAACCGCTTCTACTATCAACCATGCCGCTGCAACAATGACTAAGCCAATAGCTACATTAATAAATATTTTTTTTGCCTTTTCTCTTTTTGACGTTTCTCCTCCTGATGTCACAAGTTCAAAACCAGCGTAAGCAAACATTATAGCAGCAATAGGCAAAGCAAAATCTTTGAGTACAACATCCATCAGTTTTTTAATCTGTTTCATTAGTTCAACAAAACCGCAATCTGTACCTTTGCAGGTGACTAAACCACTACCAGGACCACTGCTAGAAGAATCAATCTTACAATTACCTGACGCTGCATCTGCCGTTGAACAAGTAGGTGCTGGTATAAAAAGACTATCTCCTGTGGTATCTGAACCAGTGGAGCCTGGATTAGGTGAAACTGTGTTTGGTTTATCTATACAGACACCACCGCCACTGTCAAAATCTAATGTTTGTGTAGAAGAGCAACTAGGTAAATCAGAAGGTATGGGTGAACTATCTAATCCAGTAATAGTATATGGTATAGATTCTGTATATATACCATCACTGGTTCTTAAACTTAACACTTGTCCATAAAATTTAGTGTTTTCATCATCATTAAAATACCCTACTGCTCTAAAATAATAAGTAGAAAAAGGATCAAGTTCTGGGCTTGAATAAAAAACATTATATTCAGCTACATCACTTTTGCGAACAATTTTTATTGTTTCTTTCCTATCTTTACCATTATCTAAATTAGAATCATCTTTTTTGAATTCAAAATATGTTGTAACTGGTTTTTTATCAAAATTATTATAATAATCACCATCAAAGACAAAAGTGTTTATACTTAATACTGAATATCCACCTGTTTCAACAGTAAATTTATTATCGTTTTGCGTTGATTGGGCTGAAACTTTTTTGTTAGAAAAAATAAATAAAGAAAAAATACTAACTAACATTATAGTTATAAATAAAAATATTTTTAAATTTGTTTTTTTCATAAAAATTATTTAATTAATAAAAGACCAAGTTTAGCGCTGGCGTCTGTCACAGAACTTGCTGGCGACATACTATTTGAAAGCACTTTTTCAACCATACCTTGAAAAATATTATCAGTATCTTTAGGTGAAGGGTCAAGCCAACCTCTAGCAAAAAAAGCTGAAGAATAGAAAGTAGGAGAATATGAGTCCGTTGGTATCACTTTGAGTAAATCTCTACGCACAGGAGCAACACCAAGAGACGTGGCAAACTTGCCCGCAAAATCTCCATTAGTCATTAAGCTTGCAGCAGTAAGAGCGGTATTAAGATTTTTTGAAAAAGCAGAAATAGCTATCCCCGTCGTATGCCCAGAAGTTAATTTAAAAGTGCTATTTCTTATTTGTGGCATTGGAGCAACAAGGAAATTTTGATTTGGATTTTTATCAATTAGAGACTGAAGTTCGCTAGCATAACCAAAATAAAAAGCTAAGTCTTCTTTACTAAAAGCATCTTGTGAATTAGAAAAAGATTTATTCCAAGAATAAACATCTTTTAATGGATCAGAAAAATCAGTGTAATAATTTAAAATAGAACCAAGATCATATTTACCATTACTATCACCCAAGACAGAAATAAAAGAGCTATCTTTTTCTGTAATAATTGGATTTCCTGCTTGCATAAAAAGAGTCGCTAACAGATCTTTAGCATGCAAAACATTTGAAAATTGACCCATTGCCACAGTACTTTTTGTAATTAAACCTTTATCATCTTTTTTAGTTAAAACTGGAACGAGATTAGTAAATTCATCCCAATAAGCTGGAGGGTTTGCAATGCTATTTGCATCAAGCATACTTCTGTTGTAATACATCATCATAGGATCTACAGTAAGAGGCAATGCCAAGACGCCGTTTGACGTCAAAAAAACTTCCCCTGCTCCGACAAAACTATTTTTAAAAGTATTAAGTGGAAAACTTGCATAAGGAATAGTATAAATTTTATTACTATACTTAAAAGCTAAGTCATCAGAAATGAAAAACATATCTGGACCAGTTCCTGAAGCAAGAGCTTCTAATAAATCACTATCAAATGTATCTGGAGACTTTTCTTCGTATTTTAAAACAAAAGAAGTATTAGCTTGGTTAAAGCTTTCAATTAAAGGGAACATCACTGTAGATTTTTCAGTGCCCCATAAGACAACAGTACCTTGAGCTCCTGTGCTACTACTCTGACTACCTAGAGGTATCATTCCAGAAAAAACTAAAACACCAAAAACAGCAGCAATAATAAATACGATTAAAATTATAATTTGAAAATTCCCTTTCATTATTTTTTACTTGATAAACTTTCTACTTTATGACTTACTAAGTATTATACCATAATGGTATGACCCTGCATCTATCTCTTGTTTATAAACAAAACCTTTTTCTTCAAACATTTCGCGAGCTTTATTCCTTGAAACTATACTCTCAAAATTAATTGGCATAGAAGAAACAGAAGAAGACCAGTCAATAAGAATGACTTTTCCTCCCGGTTTTAATATTCTTTTTATTTCTTCTATAAAACCATTTTTATCTTCTACTTGAAAAAGTATATTTGAAGCCACGACAGCATCAACAATACTATCTTTCAATTTAGTTCCACCCTTTTTTTCAACATTGCCTAAAAGAAATTCTATATTATTAACATGAGCTTCTGCTGCTTTATTTTTTATTGTCGTCAAAAAATCTTTTTGTATTTCAATAGCATATACTTTCCCTTTTGAAACCATTTTTGCAATAGGAATACTATAATGACCTGATCCAGCACCTAGATCAGCAACTATCATATTTTCTCCTAAACCAAAAGCTCTTAAATTTTTTATCGGATCAGTAAACATGTATATATTATAATATAAAAATACATATTAAGCATTTAAGTTATCAACAAAACGTGCAAATTATGCACACACAAGTGAAGCAATACCATCCCCTGCACGAAGACGCATTATGGTGACACCTTGAGTTTGTCTACCAAGAGACGAAATATCTTTCAAGGCTGTCCTAATAACTTGTCCTTTTTTAGACATAGCAATGAGTTCTTCTTCTTGTCCCGTCAAAACTTTAGCCACAATGAGTTTACCTGTTTTGGATGTCACTTTCGCAGTTTTAATACCAGAACCTCCTCTATTTTGAACTTTATATTCTTTCAAAGAAGTCTTTTTGCCAAAACCATTTGCACTCATAGTCAAAAATGCACCATCTTTATTTTCTTTTTTAACAACATCAACACCAATGACTTCATCTCCTTTACCGAGTTTTACACCACGCACACCACCAGCCGTTCTACCCATTTCTCTAATATCAGACTCTTTAAATCTTATAGATTGCCCACCACCTGTCGCTATCATTACTTCATCTCCTTTTTCTACTATCAAAGCCGAAACAAGCTGGTCTCCTTTATCTAAACGTATAGCAATAATTCCACTTCTTCTGACATCTTTAAATCCTTCTCCAGACATTTTCTTAGCTGTGCCATCTTTTGTGGTCAACATTAATGAAATAGGAGATTTTTTGAGCTCTTTTGGTAATGGTAAAATTGAAGTCACTTTTTCATCGTTGTTAAGTGACAAGAAATTCATAATTGATTTTCCTTTTGTTGCACGACGACCTTCTGGTATGTCATACATTTTCATTTGGTAAACTTTACCCAAGTTGGTAAAGAAAAGTAAATCAGAATGAGTAGACCCTGATACAAGCATCGTCACAAAGTCTTCTTCTTTTGTTTCAAGATCAACGACACCGACTCCTCCTCTTTTTTGTGAATGATATTCAGATGGATCAGTACGTTTTACATAACCACCTGCAGTGAAGACAAGCATCGTTTCTTTTTCTGGAATTAAATCTTCATCAGAAATTTCTTTGTTTCCACCTTTAACTATTTTTGTTCTACGTGTATCTGCATATTTTTCACGAATTTCTTTCAGTTCACTTTCAATAACACTAAGGATTTTCTTTGGGCTAGCCAAAAGATCCTTTGTTTCTTTGATGAATTTCTGTTTTTCTGCAAGTTCATTTTCAACTGCTTTTCTTTCAAGACCGGCAAGTTTTTGTAATCTCATTTCAAGAATAGCAACAGCCTGTAATTCTGAAAACTTAAATTCTTTCATTAAATTAAGTTTTGCAACCTGTCCATCTTTAGATGCACGAATAACAGTAATGACGCGATCTATTTTATCAAGAGCTTTTTTCAAACCAAGTAAGATGTGTTCTCTTTCTTCTGCTTTACGTAAATCATATTCACTTCTTCTTTTTACAATTTCTTTTCTGTGTGCAATAAAATAAGAAAGAATTGATTTCAAAGACAAAGTTTGTGGTACACCATCTACAAGTGCAACAATGTTAAAATTGAAATTTGATTCAAGTTGAGTATTTTTATAAATATAATTTAAAACTTTTTCAGGAACAGCAGTGTTCTTCAAATCAATAACTATTCTTATGTCTTTCGTTGATTCATCACGAAGGCCTTTTATGCCATCAAGTTTTTTCTCTTGGACAAGTTCAGCTATCGCCATTATTAAATTTGATTTATTTACTCTATAAGGAATAGACGTAATAATTATTTGAAAATTGCCACCTTTTTGTTCTATTATTTCTGCTTCACCACGACAAACGACTCCTCCACGGCCTGTACCATAAGCATGGAGCATATCTTTATAGTTGTAAGCAATTCCACCAGTAGGAAAATCTGGACCTTTTATAAATTGCATTAGATCTTCTGTCGTAGCATCATTATTTTCAATTAAATAATTTGTCGCATCTAATACCTCAGCCAAGTTATGTGGGGGTATATTTGTAGCCATACCGACAGCGATACCAAGTGTGCCATTTAATAAAAGAGCTGGCACAGCTGCAGGAAAAACAATTGGTTCTTTGCGAGTCTGATCATAATTTGGACGAAAATCAACTGTCTCTTTTTCTAAATCACGCAAAAGTTCATTAGAAATTTTAGACATTTTTGCTTCTGTATAACGCATAGCTGCAGCATTATCTCCATCAATAGAACCAAAGTTTCCTTGTCCTAAAACTAGCGGATAACGATAAGAAAATTCTTGTGCCATACCCACCATAGAATCATACACAGCTGTATCTCCATGCGGATGATATTTTCCAAGCACATCTCCGACTACTGCAGCAGATTTTCTGAATCGAGCAGAAGAAGTAAGTCCCATTTCATTCATAGCAAATAAAATTCTACGATGCACAGGCTTTAATCCATCTCTGACATCTGGCAATGCACGAGAAGTAATGACAGACATTGCGTATGCCAAATATGATTCTTTCATTTCTTTTACAACATCAACTGGAAGTATTCCGTCTGTACGTATTTCAATTGGTTCTATTTTTTGTTTCGCCATAATTTATTCTGTAGTGTTCCCACTGTTTGTATTTATACCTGTTATATTATCTTTTAATGTAGAAAATGGTTTTAAATCTTGTTGCATTCTTGTTTGTGTATCAGGATTTGAAAAATTTCTTCCTAAACTATACACCCAAAGTATTACCATAATAATAGCAAACGCAAATATAATAATGTGTAGAACATGTCTTCTAACTTCTTCAGGTTGTTTTCTTAAATGATGAATCATTTTTTTCATAATTTTATAAAAAAATTAAACTGGTTTTAATACTACGACTTCACCTTCTTTGCCATCTAAATCTTTTAATTTAAGGGTCAATTTATCAACAGCTTCTGCATCTTCTTCTCCTACTTCTTTCAAAAATACTTTCAAAGAAGCACTATCATAACTCATCGGAATAATTAATTTAGGTTCAAAAAGTAATGCTAGTTTTGCAGCTTCTTTCGGATCAAGTAGACTTACATCTTTAGAATATGTCTTTCCGCCTATCGGAACAAAAAGAATATCTGGGCTATCTATCGTTTCTTGAACTTCTTTTGAAAGTTCAGGATTTGACAATGCTCCTAAAAATGCAATCTTAATATTGTCTAGTGTGAAAGAATAAATCGTATTAATATATTTTTTATTAGAAACCAATGCATCTGACATCACGCCTTTTACAAAAATTTCTTTTACTTCATAGTCTCCTGGACCATTAATGACAAAAGGCATGCGTTCACCGTGAGAAAGTTGTTCTATGCCATTATAGAGAGAATGATTGGTGGTCGTCAGTGCGATGTCTGCACCAAAATGAGCCGAAATATCAGATTTAGCATTTTTACTAACAGGATTGAAAGCAAGAACTAACTCCCCTTGTCCTATCTTAAAAAATTGTTCTCCAAAATATGTGATTATCATTGATTCTATTATACCAAATCAACAAATAAAAACAAAGCAAAAAATATCTTTTAAAATATAAAACAACTTGCTTTTTTATAAAATTATAGTAATATTACTACTAATATATTAAAAGCATGGATTAGGGTAACCCTGAGCTGGTGTAAGCCAAATCAGAACCTAAACCTTATATCCGCTTTATAGCGGATTTTTAATTTTAAAATTATGATTAAAAAAGAAGAAGAAATAGTGAAAGAAAATTTAGTTCTAGAATCTATCGTTGACAGAAGTGCTTCTAGGCCTGAAGTTGATTCACTTGTAGAAGGTCCAGTAATACTCGTTGAAAAATCATCAGTCTTTGTTGATTTGTCACCTTTTGGAACTGGTATCATTTATGGACGTGAATTTATAAATGCTAAAGATATCATTAAAAAAATAAGTTTAGGTGATATCATCAAAGCAAAAGTTGTTGAAAAAGAAAACGAAAACGGATATACAGAACTTTCTCTTAAGGAAGCTAAACAAGCTCTCACTTGGAGTGAAGCTGAAAAAGCTATAAAAGCAAAGACCGTTCTAGATTTGGAAATAAAAGATGCAAACAAAGGGGGTCTAATCTTAGAATGGCAAGGGATACAAGGATTTTTGCCTGCTTCTCAACTTAAGACAGATCATTACCCTCGTGTATTAGATTCAGATAAGGACAAAATCTTAAAAGAATTAAAAAAATTAGTTGGTCAAAAAATTTCAGTAATGATTATTTCTACACTTCCAAAAGAAGGTAAATTAATCTTCTCTGAAAAAGACAACAACCCAGAAGAGAAAAAAGAAATTTTAAGTAAATACAATATCGGTGATGAGCTAGATTGCACAGTGGCAGGACTCGTTGACTTCGGAGTTTTCCTAAAACTTGAAGATGGGCTAGAAGGTCTTGTACATATTTCTGAACTTGATTGGGGTTTAGTAGAAGATCCTCGCAGTATGTTTAAAGTTGGAGATGCTGTACGAGCAAAAGTAATTGAAATCAAAGAAGGCAAAATTTCCCTTTCAATTAAAGCCTTAAAAGAAAATCCTTGGACAGAATATGAAGGAAAATTGAAAAAAGGTGACATCATTAAAGGCGTAGTTATCAAATACAATAAACATGGCGCCTTGGTATCTATCAAAGAAGGAGTAGCTGGATTGGTTCACAATTCAACCTTCGGTTCGGAAATAAAACTTCGAGAAAAATTGGAACTCGGAAAGACATATAATTTCCAAATTACCTTCTTTGAACCTAAAGAGCACAAG
>CAIMAO010000005.1 GCA_903838985.1 uncultured bacterium
AAGAAAATAGCAGGATTTGAAGGAGGGGCCGAAACATATGAATATGGCACAGTGTTGTCCATTGCAGACGGAATAGCAAAAGTTTCTGGTCTTGCGAAATGTCAGTCATCTGAAATGGTCTCGTTTGAATCTGGTTCTTTGGGGCTCGCGCTCAATCTAGAAGAAGATTCTGTTGGTGTTATTGTGCTCGGAGATTTTTCAAAAATTAAAGAAGGAGAAACAGTCAAAAGAACCAATAAAATTCTTTCTATTCCTGTCGGTGAGAAATTTATCGGTCGAGTAGTAAATCCACTTGGCATGCCGATTGATGAAGCAGGAGCAATTAAAGAAGATGCTACCTATCCAGTTGAAAAAGTTGCCTCTGGTGTTATGACTCGTCAAAGGGTGAATCAACCAGTTCAGACAGGATTGAAAGCTATTGATGCGATGATTCCGATTGGTCGTGGTCAACGTGAGCTTATCATCGGAGACCGCCAGACTGGTAAAACTGCTATCGCTATTGATACCATCATCAACCAAAAAGGACAAAATTTAATTTGTATTTATGTTGCTATTTCTCAAAAGCAATCAAAAGTTGCTCGTATTGTTTCAAAATTAAAAGAAGCTGGTGCGATGGATTATACTATTGTCGTATCTGCCGGATCTTCCGATGGCCCAGCATTTTCATATCTTGCTCCTTATTCTGGAACTGCTCTTGCCGAATATTTCTGTGATAAGGGTAGAGATGTATTAATGGTTTATGACGATTTATCAAAACATGCTGTTGCATATCGAGAAATTTCTCTCCTTCTTCGCCGCCCACCAGGACGTGAAGCTTATCCAGGAGATGTTTTCTATTTGCATTCTCGTTTACTTGAACGTGCATGTCGTTTAAATAAAAATCACGGTGGTGGTTCTATCACTGCTCTCCCAATTATTGAAACTCAAGCAGGAGACTTGTCCGCATATATTCCTACGAACGTTATTTCGATTACAGACGGACAGATTTTCTTGGAAACTGGAATATTTAACAAAGGTATCCGACCAGCTATTAACGCCGGACTTTCTGTGTCTCGCGTAGGAGGAGATGCTCAAATTAAATCAATGAAAAAAGTTGCTGGAAAAATGAAATTGGCCATGGCTCAATACCGAGAGCTTGAATCTTTCGCTCAGTTCGGTTCTGACCTTGATGCGGAAACAAAAAAAGCAATTAATCGAGGACAGAGAGTGGTAGAACTTATGAAACAGAGTCAGTATTCTCCGATACCAGTAGCTAAACAAGTTTGTTCTATTTATGCTGTGAACGAAGGATATTTAGACGAACTTGAAATTACAGAAATCAAAGCCTGGGAAGAAAATTTCTATGCCTTTTTGGAACGTTCTAAAAAAACTTTACTTGCCGATTTGATTAAAGGTTGGGATGAAAAAGTAGAAGGTGAATTAAAAGGTGCGATTAAGGAATTTATGGGAAATTAGTTTTCAAAATAAAAAAATAGTATGCCACTTGCACAAAAAGCAATAAAACAAAAAATAAAGTCAGTCGGAAGCATCAAGAAAATCACCAAAACGATGGAGATGGTTTCTGTTTCCAAAATGCGCCGAGCAGTAGACAAAGCACTTGCAACACGGGCTTATTCAAAATATGCTTTAGAACTTTTAGTGAATCTTTCTAAAGATAAAAATGTCTCCAATCCTTTGATGGTGGCAGGTAAATCAAACAAAGAACTTATCATTGTTATTGGAAGCAATAAGGGTCTTTGTGGAGGTTATCACACGAATCTTTTCAAAGCTCTAAATTTATATATTAAAAAATATGAAGGGACAGGTAGAGAATTTAAGGCTATTACTGTTGGGAAATATGCAGAAAGAATTTGTAAAAAATTAAAAATACCTCTTTTTGCCAGCTTTATCACTTTTTCAGAATATTCGGAAATTACCCAAACAAAAGAATTATCTGATTTAGTTTCTAAAGAATTTATTGAAGGAGGTTATGCTAGTGTAAAAATTTTATTTACTGAATTTTTAAAATCTACTGCTTACAAACCAGTTTTGCGAGAAATTTTTCCGATTAGTGTGGATACAATAAAAAACATACTAGAAACTTTTGTGGAACCTGCTCCTGCTGAAGCATTGCTTGCCCGAAATACTTCACGAAGTGAAGTGGGCGGGTCTGGAGAAGAAACACAAGGAAAAGTTGGAAATTTTGATTTTACTGATTATAAATTTGAACCGGATTTAAATGAAATACTAGAAAGTGTTTTGCCGGGGTTAGTGGATGTTGTTGTGTATCAAACATTGGCAGAAGCATTTGCGTCAGAACATTCAGCCAGAATGTTTGCGATGAAGAATGCGGGAGATAGCGCAACTACGATTCTTGATGCGCTTACTCTTTCATACAACCACGCAAGACAAGATGGTATTACGAGAGAGCTTTCCGAAATAGTCGCCGGAGCTGAAGCTTTAAATGTAAATTAAATTTATGGATACCATACTTATATTTATACCACTTATAATTCCTATTTTAGCTGTTTTGGCATTTATAATTTCAATAATAAAAATATCAAAAAAGAACGGTAAAAGTAAGTCCGAATATTATATTTTATTGGTTATATCAATTTTATTCATTATTGGTTTTATTTATACGGTTATTACTATTCGTAGTAGCTTTCGTTAATTTATAAAATAAATTATTTTTAATTAAAATTATGGAAGAAAAAATACAAAAAAATTATTTTAAGAATCCGTGGTTATTACTAGGAATACTCACCCTTCTTTATCTTATAGCTGGTTTTTCAGCTCTTTCTAGTATGGGTGGATCGACCTTCGCCCTTGCCTTATCTAGTGTTTTGAATCTAGTAATTATAATTTTTGCAGTTTTTTCGATAGTTAATTCTATAATTCAAATCTATAAATTAAAAAAAACTGTAAGTATTGGTTTCATAATTCTTCTTATTGCTTCTCTAGGAATATCTTTTTTATTTTTTTCTACTTATTATGGAAATATAAAAGAAACTAAACAAATTCAAAAAAGATATGATAAACGGCAAGAACAGTATTATCTTTTTTTGAAAAATATTACTTCAGAGTTTCAGCAATTACAAAAAATAAAAGATGTAGTTTTTGATTATAAAGATAAAAGTGGGAGCTATGTTGCAGTTATTCGTTTGGAATCAGGAAGGATTTTATTCCCTGCTGATATATATTGGAGTAAAGAAGCATACCCAAAAGGCTTTGCTGGATTAGATATTGTTGCACAAAGGAATTTTTTTAAAGAGTTATCAAAGAAAATAGAAGGTCATACTGTAAAAATATCATTAGCTGTTGAACAAAATGTATTTGATTATAATTATTATACAGATGGTTTAGATTTAAGTATTCCA
>CAIMAO010000006.1 GCA_903838985.1 uncultured bacterium
AAACTCTACTCATAACATTCCTACCATAAGCACAAGTAGATCCACCTGTTCCATAGTATTTGCAAGCTGCTCTGATTTCAGAAGAATATGTTCCAGCTGAAGCTCCTAGATCTGACAAGAAAAAAGCAGAAGCCATAAGTGCATCTCTTGGTTGCCATGGGTCAGGAGTGCTTACGTTCAAAGCCCCAGCTATTCTATCTTCTATGAGTTTCCAAGTAGAAGGAATAAATTGTGCAGGTCCCATAGCTCCACCATATCCAGATCCACCAATAGGACAAGACACGAGAGTTTTTGTAGCATCTAAACCAAGATTTTTTGTAATATCTATAAATGGAGGAATGTCTCTTGTAGGATGCATAACTTTATTAAATGCTTTTCCACTCTTCGAAGAAATTCCTGAACCTGTGTCAAAATTTGTCACATAACAAGAACCTGTATCAGTTCCTAAATTTGATTCCTGAGTTATTATCGCTAATAAAAATGCAGGGCGAACTCCTGTTTTATTTTGTGCTTGTTTTGCATAAGAAAGAGCGACACCGAAAGGAATAGCTTTAGTATCACGAAGCTGGAATAATGCAGCTCTAATTTTATCTGCCCTAGCTTTCTTTTCAGCTACAAG
This sequence comes from uncultured bacterium, assembly GCA_903838985.1. GTDB lineage: Bacteria > Patescibacteriota > Minisyncoccia > Phycocordibacterales > UBA9973 > UBA9973. The sequence continues at coordinate 620 of CAIMAO010000006.1, forward strand.
TTGTTGATAAGAAGATTCTTTATTTTTTGAAATTGCCAATAATTGTTTTTTCTCTGCTTCAGATTGAGCTACCTTTTTTTGTGCTGTTTCTAATTCAGCTTTCGCATCAAGTTCAGCATTTTGTTTTACTTCCAAATCTTTTTTTTGAACTTCTGTCTCTGATTTTATTCCCGTAATTTCTTCCACAGATTTTTTTACTGCTTGCTTGATAGACGTATAAGACTCGAGGTCACTATAAAAAGTAGAAAGCGTTTCTTTAGAAAAAATCAAATAAATAAAATCTTGATTATCAAAATCATTTGTATTCCTCAACAATTGAGCCAAGGATTCATGCTCACGATCTATTTTGCTGGATAATGTTTTTATAGCAGAATTTTTATCATTTATATCCACTTTAAGCTGCGCAATTTTTAAACTTCTAGCTTTGACTTTAGTCTTTAGGGCATTGATTTGTGTAGTAAGTGCAGTGACATCGCTCTTCAATGTCCCTGTTTGCTTACTTTGTTCTTTCAATTTCGCTTCTAAATCTGCTTGTTCTTGAATTAATTGAGTAAGTTCGTTCTGACAAAATTGTTTTTGAGCCGGGGATGAAGATGAAGTAAGCTGTAAACAATCAAAATCCGCTAAAGTCTTATCACTTTTAGAGAAAAAAATTAACGCAAATATAAAAATAAAAACTATGGCGATTTTCTTTACCATAGTTCTTATTATATCATATTTAATTAAATTTATTTTATTTTTCTTCAACTGGAGCTTCTGCACCTTCCTCTTCTTTCTTGCCTTTCTTCTCAACTTCAATTGAAGATAAGTCTACTGGTGCAACTTCTTCTTTTTCTTCAACTTGAGCAACGATAGAAGCCACAACATCACCTGAATCTGTTATAAGAGTGACACCAGATGGTAATTTTATATCTGAAACAAATATCTGATCTTCAATAGTTTCAAGTTTTGATATATCAACAACAAGATTGTGTGGAAGATCTTTTGGTAATGCTTCAACTTCTACTTCATGTAGAACTTTTACAAGATTGCCTAATCCACCTTTAACAGCATTTGATACACCTGTAAATTCAAGAGGGATATTAACTTGTATTTTCTTATTCATATCCACAACTAAGAAGTCTACATGTATTGGCTCATCTGTGACAGGATTCACTTGCACTTCATGAATAAGCACATCTACGTCCTTATCACCTAATGACATTTTAACTGTTGAAGACTCTCCAGCATCTCTCCAAACTTTCTTAAAATCAACAATTGATACAGAAATAGAAGTAGTCGTTTGGCCTGCTCCATAAAAAACAGCTGGGATTTCTCCTGTTTTTCTTAATGCATCTATTTTGACACTCTCGTCTCTTTTTTTAGCTTTAATTGCAAACATTACACCATTATATATAAAAAAAATTAAAAAGCAACTCTAAATTACAGAACCAAGTAAAAATTTAAGAGTCGTGGGTCCCCTGTCCTTTTGACTCCGAGGGCGAAGGCTAAAAATTTTTATTTGGTTCTGTAATTATTTTGTTTAAACTTTATGTTCAACATTATGCTCTAGTGCAATATGTAAGGCCATATATTCTTTCGTGCCACCACCATCGGAAGAAATAACCTTTTTACCAGGATTAAAAATATTACGTGGATCAAAAATATTTTTAATTTCTTTAAAAATTGAAGTAATATTTGAACCATACATTTTCTGTAAATAAGGTGTGCGAACTATACCATCATTGTGTTCAGCTGTGGTAGAGCCATGATATCTCAAAACTAAGTTGTAAACTAAATCACCAAGCTCCAATATTATTTTCGAAGTATCGGGACGTGAAAAATCCATAAGTGGAATAATATGAAAATTGCCATCACCCACATGTCCGGCTATCGTATAAGTCAAATCATATCTAGACAAAACTTGATTTAACTCAGGAATAAATTTTGGTAAAAATTCTGGACGGACAATAATGTCATCTATAAATGGAGCTGTATGTTTCCCTTTTACGTGTTTTCTAAGAAGTGAGAAGCTTTCTCTCCTTATGTCCCAATATTTTCCTGCTTCTGCTTCAGATCTAGTGACGTGAACATTTAATTTAAAATTCTTTATTTTTTCTTTCAGACTTAAACATTGTTTATCGATTTCTTCTTCACTTTCACCTGCGAATTCTGCTAGAATAATTAGTTTAGGAAAACCACCAGTAATCATCATTTTAAGTTCTGGTAAAAAACTCCACATAAATTTCAACATGCCTTTGAAGCCTTTATTCTTCAAAAAATCAGGAAAAAATCTAACAGCGAGTTTCATAGTTTTATCATCATAAGTTTCCAATGTTTCTGGATTAAGCTGTAAAATCTCATCCACAAGACGCCCTAATGGTTTCATATCATTTAAGAAAATAACAACCAATTTAGAATGCTTTGGATTTTTAACTAATCTAAAAGTAATTTCTGTCGCTATCCCTAATGTGCCTTGTGAACCCACAAGAAGTTTATTTAAATCAAAGAAATCAGTTTGCAAAGAATTCTGAACGGTGTGGGTCCCGCCCGGTACTCCGGGAAGGGTTAAGCCGGAAAAATTTTTTGCAAACTGATTTCTTAAAACATTCCAAATATAATAACCAGCAGAATTTTTGTGAACATTTGGCTTTGCTTGATCTATTTCTGATTTGTTTAAATTTATTAATTTATAAATATTTTTATAAACTTCACCTTCTAAATTCATCTCTGTATTTTTCTTTGCCAATTCATCTTGTGAAATTGCTTTTACTATATATTCGTTTCCATCAGAAAAAACAATTTTAGTTTCTAAAATATAATCTTCTGTCTTTCCATATTTGAGTGTTCGCTCGCCTGCTGAATTATTTCCAAACATCCCACCCATAGCATTTAAACTTTTTGAAGCTGTATAACAAGGCAAAATAAGCCCTTTTTCTAAGGTTATTTTTTCAAAATCTCTGTAAAACATACCGGGTTGCACTGTTATAGCCCAAGAAGATGAATCATTTTCGAGTGGTCTGGGACTTTGTCTCGAGGACCCGAGAAAATGATTTGTCTTCTTGGGCTCACTCACTAATTTATTCATATACCTAGTGAAATCTAAAATTAAAGATTCCCCTATCGCTCCACCAGACATATCTGTGCCTGCACATCTACAAGTTATTGAAAGATTTTCCCAATCTTTATTTTTTTCTGGATCGGCATATTTATCTTTATTTTCATTTACCCATTTCACTAAATTTTGCACATCTAAAGAATCTTTTGGGAAAAGCACGAGTTTTGGCCTCAATTCAAAAATACTAGCATCACGCGAATATTTAGAAAGTGTCTCTTCACTATCTTCCACATCTCCTCTAAAAAAATTTTGTATTTGTTCCTTCATTTATCTATTGTAGATTTAAAAAATAATCAATAGAAGAACCAAAAGTTGGAATAAATAAATCTGGATTTTCTTTATATAATTCTATTATTTCGTCTTTGGTAAACCATTTTATTTTTTCTACTTCTATGTCTTGTTTTACAAAAGGATAATTACTGTCAACAGCAACACTAAACCATTGACCAAAGTATTCATGACTAGTTGATTTATGATTTTTATACTCAATTTTTGGAGTTATATTTTTAAGACCAATCTCTTCTTCTACTTCTTTTATAATATTTTGTTCATAAGTTTCTCCTTCTTCAACTGTTCCGGCGACAGCGGGTCCCCATTTACCTGGATCTCTTGTTTTATTAAAACTTCTTTGAGCAAGCAAAATTTCTCCTTTTTCATTAGTAACCCAAAGACCAGCAACACGACTAATGTCTCCTTTCTTTCTCTCACTAACATCAATATATTTAATTATTTCATCTTGTTCATTAACAATTGGAATTCTCATATTATTTTAATCAAAAAAAATCTCAACGAAATGCAATAAATCTTTAATTATAGTAATGATCTGTAAAAACATTTTATTTTAAATTATTAAAAAGTTTTAATCTTTCTTCTACAACTTTTTCTACAGCTTCTACAGCGGGTTGTAATATTTTATACGGAGCAACTTCATTTGGATTTTCTGCTAAAGATTTTTTAAGTGCTTCATCATAAGCAAGACGAATTTCAGTATTTATGTGTACAATAGAAATTCCTGCTTTAATTCCATTTGTAAAATCTTCATCTCTCAAACCTGAACCTCCATGAAGCACGAGCGGAATTCCAGTAACTTTTCTTATTTCAGCGACAAGTTCACAATCTATGTGAGGTTTGCCACTTTTTATTAATCCATGAATACTCCCAACAGATGGTGCAAGCATATCTATACCCGTCATTTCTACATATTTTTGAGCTTCCTCTGGTTTTGTTTTTATACCAGCCCCTTCAGGAATAGTTTCTTTAATGTTTGAACCAGAACCTATATATCCAAGTTCCGCTTCAACAAGCACATCTTTATCTGTACTTTTTGCATAATCAACACATTGTTTTGTAATTTTTACATTTTCTTCAAAACTTAAATTTACTCCATCAAAAATCACAGCATCAAAACCAGCATCGATGGAAGCTTTCACTCTATCAAAACTATAATGATGGTCCGCATTTAAAAATATAGGAAAATTTTCTTTTTCTCTGAGTTCTTTAATCATTCCGACAGCTTCACTCTTGCCGACAAAGTCTTCTTCACCTTCCGAAAGACCTATAATGACAGGAACATTTAATTTTTTTGCTGCATTATAAATGCCGTGCAAACCTTCTAAATTTGAAATATTAAAATGACCAATAGCCACTCCTTTTTCTTCAGCTTCTTTTACATATTCACGTAAAGTTTTCATTACTCTATTTTAGCCCACCTTCGCTTAAAAAGCTACGGACGGGCAAGCAAATCTTTGAGCATTTTGATAACTATTTGTGGATTTGCACTACCATTGCTTTCTTTTATTATTTTTCCAACCAAAGACATTATCGCATTTTCTTTTCCAGCTTTGTATGTAGCCACGACTTCAGGATTTTCGGCAATTATTTTTTCTACAATACCTTTGATTTCCCCTTCATTATTTTTCTGTAATAAATTCTTTTCAGTTGCAATTTTAAGTGGTGAATTGCCTTTTTCTCTTGTTGTTATTAATTGAAGAAGATGTTTAGCAACATTAGAAGAAATTATATTCTCTGAAAATAAATTAACTAATTCCACAAAACCTTCAACTTCAGGAACTACTGAATTTACACCAAATTCTTTAATACCAATAAGATCGTTAGTTATAAAATTAGAAGCTATTTTAGTTTTCTCTTTATTATTTAATATAATAGCAACTTTTTCAAAAAAAGCATCATAAATTAAATCATTTATATATATTTCGATATCTTCATCTTTAATTCCAAAATCATTTTTATATCTTGTTCGTTTTTCTACTGGCAATTCTGGCAACTCACTTTTCATTTTTTCTAAATCAAAAACTTCATGCAATTTCATTTTTGGTAAATCTGGTTCAGGGAAATATCTATAATCATGACTAGATTCTTTTTTTCTCTGAGAAAATGTTTTTTGTTTTGCTTCATCCCAACCACGAGTCTCCTGTACTATATCTTCACCTTTACCATTTTCTAAAAGCTCTGTCATTCTATCAAGCTCAAATTTAATAGCTTTTTCGACACTTTTAAATGAATTCAAATTTTTAACTTCAACTTTAGTGCCTAAAACTTTCTGGTTTTCTGAAACTGAAATATTTGCTTCAACACGCATTTCTCCTTTCTCCATGTTTGCTTCAGAAACTCCCAGATACCATAAAATAAGCTGTAACTCTTTTGCAAAATTTGAAGTCGTTTTAGCAGCAATTTCAGCATTATCAAAAGTATTTGGTTCTGTCACAAGCTCCATCAAAGGCACACCACCGCGATTGAAATCTACAAGTGAATAACTATCAAAATGTTTATTGTTTGCTGTGTCTTCTTCTAAATGAACACGAGTAATATCAAAATTGGCCAGACTGCCACCAGAAACTATCGGATATTTATATTGTGAAATCTGATAACCTTTTGGAATGTCTGGATAAAAATAATTTTTACGATCAAATTCTGTAAAATCTGCAATATCTCCACCAAGTGCTAAACCAACTTTTATTACACTCTCTATGGCTTTTTTGTTTATCACGGGCAATGTCCCTGGGTGAGCCATACACACAGGACAAACATTTATATTGGGTTTTTCTTCATCAGGATTGTTCTTGCAACTACAAAACATTTTTGTATTAGTTTTAAGCTCTGCATGAACTTCTAATCCGATTGTTGGGTAATATTTTTTCTCCATAAATTTATTATACAAAATAAGCCTTGCAACTAACAGTTGACAATATATAAAAAAATAGTATTATATGAAAGGAAAAAATCATTCATAAAAAAGGAATACCAAATGGAAGTAGTAAACAAAACCAGTACCCCTTTAGATGCCTATGCCCAAAAAGGAACCTACGAACATACTAAAGGTGAAGTTGCGATAATAAAACCTGGGGAAACAGGAACGGTAACAGGCCCATGTATTAGCCAAAACGCTGAAAAAAAATCTTATGCTAATATAACCGGAAGAATTATTATTCAGGAAGAACCCGGCAACAAAGATGAAGGCTGTTTCCAAATCGAAGGGTTTTCTACAAAAATCCAAATAGAGGGGAGCAAAACCTTCTTTATGGTACAACGTTCATATAACTGACAACTGAGTTATAAAATTAAACGGAAGCATTGCTTCCGTTTTTTTTATTTTTTAAAAATTTTCATCAATTCATCTCTGAAATTCTTAACCATTTTATCATCAAATAAAGAAAGTACAAAAACCTTATTACCAGTTTTTTCAAATTCTTTTTTCTTTTTTTCTATAATTTTCGGATCTTCTATATTATCAGCTTTTGTAAGAATAATAATCTCATCTTTTGAAGCAAGACCATCATCTCCCAATTTTAAATTCTTATCGTATTTCTCTAATTCTTTACGAATCTCTTTGTAAACTTTCATCATACCCGTCGAACCTTTTGATAAATTTTCAAATGATACCAGATGTGCAAGCATTTTTGTACGTTTAATATGTCTTAAAAATTTTACACCCAAACCTTTTCCAGTATTTGCACCTTCAATAAGACCTGGAATGTCAGCAATGGTATAACCATAAAAATCACCTAAATTGGGGTCTAGGGTCGTAAAAGCATAATCTCCCACTTTAGCATCTGCATTCGTCAGAGCGTTCAATAGCGACGATTTACCAGCATTAGGAAGGCCGACAAGCCCTATATCTGCGAAAAGCTCGAGTTCTATGTGGAAATTGCCTCTTTCACCTTCTTCTCCTGGTCGCCATTCTTTAGGTGTTGTATTTGTAGAACTTTTAAAATGTTCGTTTCCAAAACCACCATAACCACCCTTAAGCAATAAAACTTTTTCTCCTTCTTTCAAGAGTTGCCATTGTTCATCTGTATCTGTATTTGTAATGATAGAACCCACAGGTAAATCTAAAATAAAGTCTTCACCTTTTTTACCATGTAAACTTTTATTTCCACCGTCTTCACCTTTTTCTGCACTGAAACTTTTTTTAGCTTTGTATTTTGAAAGTATATGAACATCACGAATAGCTTGTGCGTAGAAATCTCCACCACGTCCACCATCGCCACCTGCAGGTCCACCCTTAGGCACAAATTTCTCCTGACGCCATCTAACTACGCCATTTCCACCCTTCCCTGCCTCTGCATATATTTTTATTTCATCTATGAATGCCATATAGTTATAATAGCATGTTTTATAAAAATTCTTTATAAAAATCAAAAACAATATTTTTGCCGGTACGGATTTTTTGAAGCTTAAAAAATCCTGAAATTGGCTCGCCGTCGCTCGCCAAACCCCTTAAAAACATTATTTTCTGATTTTTAAGAATCCTAAAAATAGAAAAACAAAAATTTTAAGAGTCGTGGGTCCCCTGTCCTTATGACTCCGAGGGCGAAGGCTCATAAATTTTTCGTTTTTTATTTTTAGAAAATTATTTCAAAGCTAGTTCTGCTAATTTGATAGCTCCTTCTTTTGATTTCGCCACTGCCATAAATAATCCTTTGTGACAAAAAACTGCATCAGATACTCCTGTAATTTTTTGTAATTCTTCATCACGAAGCCCTCCCCAAGCACTTGGAAAATCTTTTCTATTTTTGAAAGTTTTTGGATCATCTTTCATTGCTTTAACTCCCCAAAAATTATCACTACTCCTTGGATAAATTACAAAAAGAGGTTCAGGAAAATTATTTAATGTAAATTCATAAGGATAATTTTTATCAAAAATAATTATCCTTTTATCTTCTGTGCTTTGATAAACTGAAATTACTTCTTCTTCAGCTATAACAGAATCTTTAACTTGAATAATTTCACGTGACAAAACTTCCTTTGCAATTTTTACACTTTTTAAAAACATTTCATCATTGCTCAAATTAGTTTCACGCCAAGTTGGACGCATTGAATAAAAAAAATGTTGAATAAAATAAGGAGAAATACTATGTTTATTTTCAACTAAGTCGAAACCATTATCAGCGGCATCTATAGGAGCCACTATATGTTCATCTACTATCTGTGCTATCTTTTCTCCACCTGATAACTCTGCTCCAAATTTCTTCCAGACTAAACCAAAAGAAGAATATATAATATTTTCGTATCTTTTTTCTTTAAAAGAAGCTTGATGATGATCAAATCTATTCTTTTCTTCATCATATACGCCACCAACATCAAAAACATAATCTCCTTCATTTATTATTTCAGGATCACGAGTACGAATTATTTCAAAACTTTCACCCTTTTTTTCTAATAACATAGAAAGTGTTGCCGCTGCAAAAATATCGTCTGCATGAAAAGATCCATTGTGTGTGACAAGTTTTTTTATCATTTTATTATTTGTGTCCATCTCCATTAATACCATTTTTAAAATATTCGTAAAAAGTATAAAGCGAAGAAACGATCTTATCAAAAAGAAGAAATACTATTATTAAACCAAGAATAACAAGAGAAAACTTGCCTATTTCTTTACTTATAGAAATAGCTGTCTGACTAAAAAAGAAACCTAAGGATAAAAGAACTGGAGCCCAAATAATAGTGGAAATAAATTCAGCTTTCAAGAAAGTTTTCAAACTAGTTTTTGTGTATCCAGAAAATAAAATAACTATATAATTCGTACCCATAATGAATTTAGAAAGAAAAATTGACCAAAATGGTTTTTGTCTAAACCTTGGCATAATATAAGATACTCTCCTTTCTATATATTGGAAAAATTTACTATAACTGTATTTTTCATTAACTAATTCTCCTATATAATACAAAATAAATGTTTTTACAAAACTACCTGAAAAAATTAAAATTAATGAAAGTGTAAAATCTAGCGCTCCCAAATAACAAAGCACTCCTGTCGTGATGACTACGACTTCACCTTCAAAGATGAGACCAAGAAAAATAACAGCATAAGCTAATATTTGATGATGCTCCACTAAAGCACTTAAAAATTTGACTGTATACATCCCAGTACTAAAATTTTAAATTGTTAATAATATGATTCATTTGTTTTTCTAAAAAATTTAGTACGGGACAGGTAAATTAAAATAATGCATCCACAACTTCTTTCACTGCTCCTCCATCTGCTTTACCTTTTAATTCTTTCATTAGAGCTTGCATCAACAAACCTTTCTTTGTCACATCATTTATGCCGAGCTCTTCTTTTTTATTTTTTGCAATTTTTTCAATTTCACTCTTTTCCATCAATTTCGGCAAATATTTCTCTAAAATAGCTAGTTGCGCTTCTTCAACTTTTACCAAATCTTCTCTATTACCCTTTTTGAATTGTTCTATAGAATCTTTTCTTTGTTTTGAAAGACGAGTAATAACAGCTATGGCTTCTTCGTCATTTAAAAATTCTTGAGGTTTCCTATTTTTTGAAACAAGTTCATTTGTAAAAGCAGAAACCATGGCACGCAACGTCTCAAGCAAAACAGTATCTTTTGCCAACATTGCTTCTTTTATATTGTTTTTAATTTGTTCATGTAACATGTTAATAAAGTAATATTATTTTTATAATGCACACATAAAATAAAGCTTTATTTTTGCTCTACTCGTCGCTCAAGAAAATAATAATAGGAATACCTCTTTTATTTTCTAAGCTCCTGCGCAAGGCATTCTAAAAACAATATTCCTTTATTAATTATAACAAAGTTGTGCTAAAATAGCACTATGAATAACATTATATTTTTCGACACTGAAACCACGGGAAATACAGAAAAAGATTTTTTATGTCAAATCGCTTATAAAAATGGAGCTAAAAATTTTACTGGCCTTTATAAGCCACCAGTTAAAATTCCACCTGAAGTTTCAGCGATACATCACATTACAAATAAGATGGTAGAAGATAGTCCAACCTTTACTGAAAGCAATGATTTTAAAACCATAAAAGAACTTTTTGAAAATAAAGATTCTGTTGTCGTAGCACACAATGCACCATTTGATTTGATGATAATAAAAAAAGAAGGCATAATTCCTGCTAATTTTATTTGTACATTAAGACTTTCTCGATATTTAGATCCTGAAGAAAAAATAGAAAAATACAACCTTCAATATTTGCGATACTTTTTAGAAATAGAGATAGAAGCCACAGCTCATGATGCACTTGGTGATGTTTTAGTGTTAGAAAAATTATTTGAAAGACTCAAAAAGAAAATTATAGAGCAAGAAAAAATAAGCGAAGATGAAGCCATTAAAAAAATGATAGAAATATCTTCAAAACCTTCAATATTTAAAACTATGAAATTTGGTAAATATAATGGTAAAAAAATAGAAGATATATTAAGAAGTGACCGTGGATATTTAGAATGGCTTTTAGCTCAAAAACTTGAAAGTGATCAAATAGATGAAGATTGGATTTATACTTTACAAAATTATTTAGGGAAATAAAAATATGGAAAATATTTTAATAATTATAATAGCTATTTTAGTGGGGGGTATCGTAGCCTATTTTTTATTTGGTAGAAAGGAAGAAAAAAAAGAACAAAATGATACAGGATTAAACCTCATACTTACTCAATTAAATGAACTTTCTAGAACAGTTGATAATAAACTCGGTGAGTCACACAAACAAGTGCAAGAAAGCTTAAAATTTCATTCATCTCAATCAAACGAAATAATTCGTGATGTCACAGAAAGACTCACAAGATTAGACGAGACAAACAAACAAGTAATATCCTTTGCTGATCAACTTCAAAGCTTGCAAGACGTTTTAAAAAATCCAAAACAACGTGGAATATTGGGTGAATACTATTTAGAAACAGTTTTAAAAAATGTCCTTCCTCCTGGAAGTTATCAAATGCAATATCCATTCCCCGATGGCACCATTGTGGACGCTGTAGTATTCGTAAAAGATAAAATAATTCCTGTAGATTCAAAATTCTCACTTGAGAATTACAACAAAATGGCAGAAGAACAAAATGTAGCTGAAAAGAAAAAATTAGAAACAATTTTTGTTAATGATCTTAAAAATAGAATCGTTGAAACTGCAAAATATATTCAACCAGGTAAAGGCACGACTGATTTCGCATTTATGTTTATTCCGCATGAAGCCATATATTATGATCTTCTCACCAACAAAGTCGGAGCCGGAGATGAAAATGAAAATTTGATCCAACGTGCAGCGGGAAAATATAAAGTGATAATTACATCCCCTACTTCTTTTCTCGCATATTTACAAACTGTTTTGCAAGGACTCAAGGCTTTAAAAATAGAAGAGTCTGCAAAAGAAATAATTAAAAAAGTTGAAGACTTAGGAAAACATTTAAAATCTTTCGATGAATATCACGACAAGCTCGGCAATGCCTTAGGCACTGTCGTAAATCATTACAATGCATCAAATAAAGAATTAAAAAAGATAGATAAAGATGTGCTTCGCATCTCTGGCACTTCACCTGAACTTTCTACCCTATCAATAGAAAAACCTAGAACAGAAGAATAAAAAAAAATATTACTTTTTGACTTATATACAAAATACATATATAATGTAACTGAATTCAATAGTTATTCTTTCATTTAATGATTGGGTCTTACATATGGAAAGTACCATAGAAATATCTTCTGGATACTCTGTGAAAACAGATGTAAAATTGGCAATAGTAAATATTCTCTCTGGAGGAGGTTACATACTGCCATGCACACAAAGATTGCTCAATAATTTTATTCAAGCTTTTGAAGAGCTTACAAGAAAATTGGGTAATTCTATGATTTCTGATCAAAATTACCTCGATGATTTAAAAAAAATAAAAATATTATCGAGAATGACTCCGTACAACCCAGAAAATTTTTCCAAAAAGGTTGTTAAATTGGGTAATGCGGTTTGGATCAGAATTGACAAAAGAGAACCAACTCTTTTTTTATTAGATGGTGCAGCAATTTCCAGAGAGATTTTACCGGTTAGTAAACAATTTATTTCAATTTCTTCTCCTCTCGGAAAGTCTATTTACAATCAAAAAAAATCCACTATCGGAAATTTCAATGTAAATGGAAAAATTCACAAATTTAGGATTGAAGAGATACTTTCATACGAAGATGCCAAAGAACAATTTTTTGGCAGAGAAAAAGGGAAATTTAAAATATTTCCCATAGCTAGTTGATTTAAATTTAAAAATGCGTAGATCCCCATGAAAGGAGCTACGCATTTTTCTATTTTATGTTATATTTTCTCCATGGCCCTATCCCTCCTACGCTAAAGCTACGGACGGGCAAGCGTCTATAAATTGACAATTTTTATATCAAAATTGGCCCTATCGTCTAACGGTTAGGACGTATCCTTCTCAAGGATAAAATCAGAGTCCGATTCTCTGTAGCCCTTACGTAATAACGATATTTCTCATAAAAAAACTCGGAAAAAATATTCCCCTTTGGGAACATGTTATATAAATTGAATAAAAAAATCTAATAAACTTATTTCAAGTAATAAAATTTTCATGGATAACATAAAAATGTTAGCCCAAAAATTCTATGATTACTCGGTGTCAATTCGTGGTTATAAAAAAGACACGATTATAAGGTATAAACATTCAATAAATTTTTATTGTACGTTTACAAAAATAAATAATATAAGTGAAGTAACTGAAGAAAATATCCGTGCATTGTTCTTTTATGGTAGAACAAAAAGAAACTGGTCTGTAAATACTTTTCTTTGTTATCATAAATCCTTGCTCGTATTTTTCCGTTGGTGCATAGATCAAGGTTTTATGAAACAGATAAATCCCCTTTTGAGTATAGAAAAACCCAAGTTAGAAAAAAGTTTACCAATAAAACTAACAAAACAAGAAACTCTTAAACTATTAGAAATAGTTGATAACTATCCTTGGCCTTGTAAATTTTTAAGATATAGAAATTACGCAATTTTTGCCACTTTTATATTCTGTGGATTAAGAAAAATGGAATTATTAAATCTTAAATATTCTGATATAGATATTGAAAATCTTTCAGTTTTTGTAAAGAATGGAAAAGGTAATAAAGATCGTATAATACCGATGAATCAAAAACTAGCAACAATTCTTACTAGATATGTTGAAGAAAGAAATAAGCTTAAAAAAACTTGCCCAGAATTTTTTACATCTTATACTCACAATATGGGACTTTCTGATACTGGAATAAAGAACCTAACAAAGATAATCCAAAAATCATCTGAAACAAAATTTTGTTTACATAAATTAAGAAGTAGCTTTGCTTGTCTTATGCTTCAAGGAGGCTGTGATATCTATTCCCTTTCAAAAATGATGGGGCATACGTCAATCTCAACAACTCAAATTTATTTATACAGTTCATTAGAAAATTTACGTACGCAAATAGCTAAACACCCACTTAACGATATATAAAAACATTTATTGAGATTTCTAAAATTTCATTTGTTCTCTTATTTTTTTTATGCGTGCTATTATTCTTTCTCTTTCTTCTGAAGAAACAATGGTTTCTTCTTTAAGAGTTCTTCTTTGTTGCCCAAAAGAAGCCCCCTTTTCTTCCATTTGGATACCCCTTTTAGATTCAAGGGGTACTCTTTTAGACACCCCTTTAGCAGAGTAAAAACTATTATTTTTTCCCCAAATATCATTATTTATTGAATAAACATTTACATTTTGTGGTCCACCGTTAGTCATAGTTAATTTTTTACCACGGTATATAATCAACTCGCTAGTAATAAGAAAATCTCTTGCCTTTTTTAATGCCTTGCTTCCTATTTTCAATTTATCTTTCATCAACTTATCACTTGCATAACATAAACCACCTTTATCTTCGCCAGTACGTCTTTTTATCTGTAAATATACAGCTTGTTCAGTTGCAGACAAATGATCAACAATGTAATAAGGTATTATTGCAAAATATTTTTTCTTATTTTGTTGTTGTGTCAGCTCATTCATATATTTTCTAAATATTAGAATCTAAAATTGACCTCTTGGGAGCTGATACCAAGAAGCCAGTTTTAGACACTAATTTTTTATTTTTTATAATTTTTGTTTTCATTAGATTTGCAGTTTATTAATCTACACAATATCAAAAAAACCAACATCGTATGATGCTGGCTTTTTTGATATTGTGACTATAAAGAATTAAAACTGAAATATCAAAATTGCATCAAACGATACATTTAATACCTCAGTTTTAATCCCTTCGGTTCATTCACTATTCATTGCTTTTTACAACTGCTATTGTGTTATGGTGCAGTTACCTCCGCAATAAACTCTGCTGAAGATGAAGAAAACTAGAAAGCATTTCTCCTAAAGAGAAACACTTGAAATTGTTGCGTGTATTTATAAAGGCAAACCCTTCCTTCTACTTAATATAGGCGGGTAACCACTCCTATACAAACATAATACACATCGGCAGATCCCGAAGATCCCCATTGCAATCTCAGTTACTTATAATGAAATAAAAGAACAATTACTATAATAATAATTCCAGTTAAAATCTAAGTCAAATTCACAAAAAGTGGAAAACTTTTATGTTATTTCAATTTGTTTCTCTGTTGGTATATAATATAAACATAACTTAATAAGAAGTAGCCTAAACCATTGAGTAATTAGTGGCATGGTGAAAAATCCAACGAAGATAAAGAACTCCTAGTCAGAGTTTGCCTTCGTTGGTCGTATGGGGAAACTCATACGGATAGCCTAAGGGCTATCAATCTGGCTGGGAGCTTTTTGCGTTCTAGCCTAAAAATAATATGGAACAACTAAAACAGTATAAATATCTAATTTTAGTAATGTTAATAATTTTAGGTTTTTCTTTCTATTGGTTTTTATATTATCCGTATCACGTAACTAAGTTGTGTATAGAATCTGCAGTAAACAAAACAAACACCCAATGGGGGGATCAAACAGATGTAAGATATTATTTTTGGAAATGTCAAAAACAATATGGATTAACTGATTAAAAAATTTGTAAAATAAATCAAAACAAAAACAGCAAAATTATTATATGAGGTTCAATGAGAAAAAAATAAAAAGACAAATTGATTCATTAAAACTATTTGGATGGATCTCTTGTTCTTTGTTGTTAGGTGTTTTAGTAACCATTCAGGTATTTTTTGGTAGTCAATTAGTAAATTTTTCAGATATTATTTCCTTTATGGGTCTTACTTTAGTTTTTGCCTTATTTATTTCACCTATAGGATTTTGTTTACATTGGATTTTTAACATAGACAGTCATGAAAATAATATTTATAACATAGCTTGGGATGATGGGAAAAGAGATACATTAAAAAACATGTCTTACGAAAATTATAAAGAAAGAACCAGGGAATGTTTATGTAATGAACCTTCATGCGCTAAGTGTTTAAGTGTTAATTGTGAAGATAGTGAGTGTAAAACACACACCCAAGAAGCTAAAAATTTGTGGAGAAAGAACAATAAAAAATAAAATATTGTTATATACTCAAAACTTCTATTCTTTTCTAGAAGGTTGATTGATATTTTTTGTTAGAGTATCTATCTCATCTTCTAACTCCCAATTATCTAATATTTTTCCCATGCCATCAGAGTTATTTTTTACACTAATTTCTTGAGAAGGACGGCCAAAGACTCTGTTTAATAAATATTCAATAACTTTTGGATTTGGCTTCCCATTGTTACCCTTAAGAGCAATTTCAATATAGGCATCAATTAATTTATCCATTTTACTTAGAATCTTTTGTTGTAAAAATTCATAAATTTCCTCCTTTTCTAGAGTAGCCTTGCGTTTGCCATGTTTCCCTATAAAAGGGCTCTGTAAGGCCTTATTTAAGGCTTTACGCTGTATTTCAGGTTGTAATGCAAAAGTCTTCATACCTTAATTATACAACAACTAATTAAACCTATTAAAAGCTGTGGAAAACTATTAAGTTATTCCTTAATATCACAATTTAATGAGAAGTGTACATAATGGAGATATCTAATTAAAAAATTCAAGAGAGATTAGCCTACATAAAATAAAGAAATATATTTACAACTTGTATTTAATAATTAATATAATTTTAGATGTTATCGTAGTAGATTAATATTATTTCTTCTTTTGTAAAAGTAAGTCAATTTTATAATTTTGTTCTTCTACTTTATTTTTCAATATCTCGTAATTAGAAGATTTATTATTCCAAGAATCCCAAAGCATTGTTGAAACTGCAACAAACATTCCAGCAAAGCCGATAAATAAAACAACAACCAATCCTACTACAATCTCGTGAGTAAATTTTACCATTTTAGGTATACTTTGTGTGTTGGTATTCTCTCCATAATTTGTATTTTTTGCACCTTCTGGTGGTGGTATTTCAGGTACTTTAATCTTTGGTGTTCTTTTAACCTTTTCTGTTGTTGTTTCAGTTGTATTAGGCATAAAATTTTCTAGCATCGAAAACTCTTACTTCTCCCGTGGAAGTATTCACGAACCCTTTTAATGGATAACCAGTATTAGTGTTTATATTCATCATAACTGAAGAAGCAGGTGTCATCTCAACCATAGTATTAAAACCATTGATTGGAATCCATGGGCCAGGAGGATAATATGTATTAAGCCAATTCTGCCAATTTATTATTGCTTGTTGATTTATTCGTGGTGGCATAAATTTAATAAATCAATTATACATCTTTTTAAGTATTTTCATAGTGCTATAATTTAATTATTATCAATTAATTACTAATTTTATGGTAAAAAATGAGAAAACTAGTAAAAGTATAGGCACACTTGCTTCCAGGGCAATTCGTGGATTGCCTCTTACAAAACAGGAGATAAAGAGGCTTGGAGCAAGTGCACTTACCCAACGCCCTGATAAAAAGAAGTAGTTTTTTATTACTTCTTTGGAAATAGAAGTCACCTTCGTATAAAGTAGTATATTTTTTACGTTGTTTTTCATTTTATTAATTTTATCTACCTTATAAAGACTCATATGTTGAAAACTACAATAAATTTGAAAAAGTGATAAAATCATTATTAATGGAAAATATATCTGCTGAAGAAAATAAACAACTTGAATATGAAAATAAAAAACTAGAGGGTTTTTTGAAATACCCAAATGAATCAAAAGAAGTAGATTATAAAAACTCAGAACAATTATCAAAAGATAATGTTTTCAGCTATAAATTAATTAAACATATTATTGGTTTCGCTAATTCGGGTGGTGGTTATATTGTTATAGGATATAAAGAAAACAATAAAAAAATTCCCGAACCAGATTTAGAAATATCTGATAACATCGTAAATTCTTATGATGTTAGCACTTTAGCTGAAATGGTTGAGTCTTTTATTGGAGCTCATAATAAAATAGATCTAAATATTTATAAGATAGAAAATCCAGAAAATAAAAAAATATATCCAATTATTAAAATAAGAGGATTTAACAAAAATCCATTTTTTTGTGTTAAAGATTATATAGATAAAACAACAAATCATTTTATATTAAAGAAAAACTCTTTATATATAAGAATCGCCTCTGCTAGAACAATTGAACTAGCTACTCCAGATGAGTGGGAAAAGTTAATTGACCAAGCTGTTATAAAAAAACAGGATGAACTCCTCTTTAGATTTAAGATTTTATTAAAAGATGTTGGATTGATATCACAGAATGAAAAAAAGATAGATAAAAAATTTGTTGATGAAAAAGATTTTGATAACAAAAAAAATATTGAAAGATATAATGGGTTTATTGATGAAATAAAAAAAGATTACGGATATGAAAAAAACATACCAGGTTTTATAATAAACCATAGAATTATTGATAAACATGTTTGGAAGAAGGATCAATTAATAGAAGCAATGGAATCTTCTAAACAAAAAAACACAGGGTTCCCGATAGGTACTATGTATAGATATGGTTCTAAAGAATTTATGCCTGAGCCACTTATTGATTGTATAAAACTAAAAATTAGTTCCAGTTTTGATGATACCTACGACTTTTGGAAATTATATGATGATGGCAACTTTTTATTTTTTAGAAACTTTGAGGAAGATTCAAGTACACAAGGAAAAGAAAAGAGAGTTTTATGGTTTGACACTAGAATCTGGAGAATAATTGAGTCTATAAAACATATGGTAAGTTTATATAAAAACTTAGTAGTAGAACCAACAGAAAAAATTGTATTTGAAATAAGACACTCTGGAATAGAAAATAGAGAGTTAGCTTCTGGTAATCAAAGAAGATTGATGTGGTCCCACAATACAACCAAATCTATTACTGAAGTTCTTTGGTCAAAAGAAGCAACGATAGATGAATTTATGATAAATAGTGAAGAATATGCTAAAGAATGTGCAAGGGATCTTTTTTTAATGTTTGATTATTGGAAACCAGAGGAATTAGTTTTAGATAGTGTAATTGAAGAATATAATAAATCTTGGGTTGGATAAAATAATTTATGGATGAAAACAATAAAATAAAATATTCTAATACTTTTTCTCATCTTGCGGAAGATTTAATAAGATCACAAAAAATATTTAAGACATCTGTGGAACCGTACTTAAGTACAATACAAAATATGTCTAATTCGGTAGTTACAATTGGACAAAAAATAGAACCACTTTTGAAAATACAACAACAATTAACTGATTCAACTTACTCAATAAATTCTATTATACAGAAAACACCCACCATAGACTTCAATCAATTTTCTTATATTTCAGAAAAAACTATACAAACAAAGACAAGCCTAGAGATGATTCAAGATTTTGCATTAAAAAGTAATTCTCTTTTTAATGCAACAAACTATGATTTTTTAATAAACCCTATAAGCTCAACCTTAAATATAGCCGTAGACAACGTAGCATTACAACAAAAGAATATATTGAAAGATCTTGATTCAATAGTTAAAATAGGAACTATCGTTTCTCCAAAATTCAATGAGTGGGACAGTACATCACTAAAAATCAATAATATTGCTCTAAACGCACTAAGGGAGTCCCCTTATTTATTTCCTAGCCCAAGAATAACGACAATTCCTTTTTCAAGAGACCCCACCACTGAAAGAATAGAAAAATTAGAGAATGAAGTTAAATATCTAAAAAATAAAAAAGAAAAGAATATAATTATTGAAATTAATTACGAAGTAGAAAAACTATTATTAGAGATACATGGTCCTTTATCCAAAATGTTTAAGGGAGCTTATGAAGTTATTGATCAAAACGATGATTCCCTAGCACAATCTGCAGAATCTATGACTCGTCTTTTAGAAAATTTACCCTTTCATTTAGTAAAAGAATTCAAGCCTAAAGAAAAAATCAAGGAAAAAATTATAAAAGAAATCTTAGCAAAACATTTATCTTTAGAATCTAATTCATTAGATGAAATAAACCATCCTCTTATTACACAACAACATCAGTTTTATGAGACTTTTAGCCAAATCAGACATAGGAATAATAAAATATATTCAGAATTTGAAAAGGATCCTGCAAGATACAAAGCGTTGCTTATTCAAGTGGAAGGCTTTCTTTATCAATTAATAAAAGGATAAATTATATTAATTGATAATTTACCAATAAATTTGCTATTATAGAAACAGTCGATTTTTATTAAAAATAATTATACTTGTATACATTTTTAGAAGACTTATTTAATGTTCTCGAAATGGGATATGGTTCACTTAGCTTAAACAGCTTTAGTGATTAAATTACATTTTAGATATATTTTATAAAGGTTTTTACATGGCCCTATCGTCTAACGGCTAGGACGTATCCTTCTCAAGGATAAAATCAGAGTCCGATTCTCTGTAGGGTCACAGATTTTAATTAAATATATTCTTAAAAATTTTGATTCAAATAGTCAAATACCTTTTGGAAATTTCTAGCTTTTTGAACAGCATCAGCTTTTTCCATTCCAAACCATTTAATATGTTCCGCTAGTTCAGCAATTCTAGTTAGGGCACCCCTCCATGCCATTTGTTCAATGTTGGGAACTTGTTTAAATACTTCTAATTCTTCTATGGTAGCGTTTCCCCAATTTATGGCATCAGCAAGCATAATACCTTCGGCAAAACCATTCGGGGCCCAAACACCAGAAAAATCTATAAGAGCTGGTGGCAAAATTTCGTCTAAAAGAAAATTTTGGTACATATCACCATGAACTAGTTGCCTATCTTCTGGCAAAGGTTTTAAATGTGGTTTAATTTGGTTATATAAATCCATAAATTCTTGATCGTAATTAAATTCTTTTTGACTGAGTGCTACCCAATTACCAGTAGACCATGGGCCCTTTGGAGTTTTTAAGCCTTCAGGTTGGGGAACTCCCTTTAACAGTTCATGAAATGCACGACTAGCTTTTAATTTTTTATCATATTGTCCTTTTACATGTTCTCCTTTCAAAAAAGTCCAAGCTACATAGCCCTTATGTGCCCAATCGCCATGGATTGATTTTATTGGTCTATGAAAACGCACTTCCGAACTTTCTGGCAAACTACTAAAAACTCGAGCTCTCCACTCAGTGCCACTTTTCCCTCCTGCTGGTTTCAAAACAATGTTCCCAGCGACATATGAAGTATTTTGACCACCTTTGAGTGGAACTGGTTCTTTATTTGAGCCGAAAGCTCTGGCTATTTCTATAGTAGGAGGGGCAATTTTTACCCCATAATTTATTTTCATATACCTATTATTATACAAAATTTAAATTAAAACTCCTAAATCCCCTTATATTATCTAGAATCGAGTTCCAATAAATTACCCGTAGTCACAAAGCACAAAAAAAGCCTTCCTGTTTGCACAGGAAGGCTTTGTACATCAACATCTGCTATGGCCAACAGACGTCAAATCTTTTTTATTATATAAGTTCCTTGAGAACTTCTATCATTTTCAAAAGATAAGGAAATTACATAAGGACTGAATGGGAAAGACATAGTGCATTCCTCTTCATTAAAAGAGATACCTTGTTTTACCAATTCTTCAAAATTTAATTGAAGAGGTTCAAGTTTAACATCTTCTAATTTAAACTCAATTTTAATCTCTTTGCCCTTTGACATATCTGATCTATGAATATTAAATAACCCTCGAAAAGTATCATTTTCTAAGATTAAAAACTCCCCCTCTAACTCAGAAATATTTTTCTTTAAAACATTCAACAGACCCTTCATAGGAACCTCAAATTTATATTGAAAAAGATAATTATTTAGAACATTTGAAAAGACAATAACACATTACTAAAAATAAATCAAACCTCCCTAAAAAGCAAAAAACCCTAGAAAGAATTTTTCTAGAGCATTGTTTTTGATACTTTTTGTATCAAATGATGATTTATTTAAAGAACTAAATAATAATATGCACCCTAGTCTTCTGGGCTGCTGAGGCTTCACTTGTTGGGGAGTACAAGCGAAAGAAGACATCGGGTGCACGGGTCGGGCTGTTGTTTGTATATAATATACTACTTTCCAAAAATAAAGTCAACTCTACTTTCTAAGATTGACAATGTATGAAAAGATATGTTAAATTTTAGAAAAGCACATAAACAACCAGAAAGGGTTTCTATGTTCAGTATACTTGAATATTCAAGCTTAGTTCCTTCTCTATTGTTTTCTTATATTTTTGGTCAGATAGTAAAAATATCTAACCACACAATATATCGCGGTGAAATTAAAACCGTAGAAATTATAGAAAACAAAATAATAATTACTTTGGGTTGGAATCTTAAAAAAGAACTTGGAAGTAATATTTGGATGAAAGATAATCATTTAGAATATGTCATAAACATAAATCAGTTATATATTTTTGAAGAAATAATAACTGAAATGGATGATGATTTATTCTTTATGCCAGCAATGGGAAGTGATAGATTTTTCTTATACAAACAAAGCAGTAATAAATTGATTACTCCAACAGAAGAATTAATTTCTACTACAAATGTTAACAGAAATTTCTTGAAAAAGTTGCTGAACCCTTTCAGGATTCCTCAGCAAAAAAGATTACAAAGAAAAAGATGGGTAAATTAGTCAAGGCTCATCACTAAGAGGTCATCTCTAGTGATGAGCCTTTTAGTTTCAATTTCTTAAATTTAATACTTCTATTTTTTCTTTTTTAAATTATCTATTTCTTTTTTAAGATTTTTTATATGTACTTCTAATTTTTCTGTGCGATCTGATAATTTAGTTTCTAAATGATTAGCATGCTTAGCCAATGTTTCTGCTACGAGCATTATTTCTGTCACATCCTCCATGGCAAGAAGTATGATAGGTGGAAATATTTTTGTGCTAGTGTTTTCTTTAAAGTGAATTTGGCGCGCATTTAGTATCATCACTTTCTTACCGATAAATGGAAACTCATGTATGACTTCGAAACCTTTAAAAAAACTATTTTTAGGTAATATATCTTCCAAAAGTTTACGTAACGCAGGAATATCCCATTGACCGTTGCCAAGTTCATACACAACTTTATTCTCAGTATCTTTTTGTTCGACTTGAAATGTTCTATAAAAAGAATCATTGGCCGTCATCACACGCAAATCTTTATTTAAAATTAAAATCGGCTCTCTAACGACATCCACGACCGTTTTTATATATGTCCAACTCTCTTCCCATAAATGTTCAATCAAATTATCCCCTGCTGGTTTCAAAATTTGTTCCATATTTTTTTTATTTGTTTGCATATAAATATTGACGCAAAAGAGCTTATTTTATTACAACTCGCTATATATAGTACGAAGTGCTATACTTAACCTCATAAACAAGATATTCAAATACTAAATATCTTGTAATACTAATGTAATATATATTTTTTACTCCACCTGTTCGCACCATAAGAATACATACATATCTCTGAAAACTAAATACACTGTAATATATATGTAACAAAAAAAACTGTTTTAAACGTCTTTACTAAAGATATGACGCCAAAACAAGAAAAAAAATAAGTTTAGAATTAACCACAGCACATAATGATTTTGATAAAGGGTTAAATGCACGTGCCTTTTTTAAAACACACAATCATGCTATAGGACAAGATTTAGTTCAAGATACTTTTATAAAAACATGGAGCTATCTTTTAAAAGGCGGGAAAATAGATATAATGAAGGCTTTTCTATATCATGTTTTAAATAATCTCATTATCGATCAATACAGAAAACATAAAACAATTTCATTAGACATACTTTTAGAAAAAGGTTTTGAACCAAGTGTCACTGAATCTGAACATATTTTTAATATTTTAGATGGAAAAGCGGCGATATTGCTCATTCAACATTTACCAGAAACATACAAAAAAATAATACGTATGCGATACATACAAGATCTGATTTTACAAGAAATATCCACACTTACCGGACAATCAAAAAATGCTGTGGCTGTGCAGATACATAGAGGGTTGGAAAAACTAAAAATATTATATACTCACAAATAAAAAAACCACTCATATTGTGAGTGGTTTTTTTATAAACAAGATTTTTATTGTCCTGTTGTAAATCTAGTAGGCCAAATGACTGAAGTATTTCCACTTTGATCTATAGCTACGAGTGTGTAGTTATAAACTGTGTTTGGAGAAAGATTACTTAAAGTAAATTGCTTACTTTGAGAAAAAGTACTATCTACATTTGTAGTTCCAGATATCGCAGGTATATCTAATGAAGGAACTGAATCATCCCAATTGCTCCAATTTATAGCATTTGTATCATAAAATACAGCTGCTTTTACCATTTCATTACTATTGAAAGTAATATTTACATTTCTTCCATTTGGAACAACAGAAAGATTGTAGATTGATGGAGAATAAATATCTATGCCACGACCAGCTGAGATAAGATTGTTTACTTTATTTCTAGTCATAGCACCCACTACGCCATCAGCTGTGAGGTTGTATGATAATTGAAATTGTATAGCTGCTGCTTTTGTCATTGAACCAAAGTATCCAGTCACTCTTCCATCTGGATAAATATCTTTGTCTGAAGACAAAAATTGCTGCAAAGCTGTCACAGCTGCTCCTTTAGAACCTACTTTTAATGTACTACTTCCACTGATTTGTGAAAAAGTATTTGTTTGAGCAAATGCAGGTGTCGCTACAAAAGCGATTGCAAATACTAAACTACCTATTACACTTAAGAACATAAATTTGTTATTTTTCATAATAAAAATTTAATTAATTGATATTTGTTAATAATTTGAGTTCGAATACTCATACATAAGATGACGAACTCAAACAATATAAATTACATAAGCAAAATATGCCTTATTTTAAAAAAGCTTGACAAATATTTATAATATGATATACTGTAACCAGTAAGCAATAAACAACAAGAAAGGCTCTTTGTTATGTGGACAACAATAACAAACTTTTTCTCGAATTTTGAGGTTGAACCTCATACTATTGTTGCAATAGTTTTTGCAGCAGCAGCAATAGCACTTCTAATCTTAATGCTCAAGGACGAACATTGGAGTGTTAGAAGAGTTTGGAAAAAATTATAAAAAAAGCGCAATTCGTTACCTAACGAATTGCGCCTTTTGCTTTTTATTTCTTCTTTTTCCATTCTTCATCCTGGCGGACGAGAAGATTAGATTTATTTTTTTTATCTTCCAAAATAGCTTCTACTGCATGTTCCATTCTTACACCCTGTGAACCTTTGATAAGTATAAAATCATTTTTCTGTACATAATCTTTAAGGAACTCCCCTGCCTCACGTGAATTTGAAAATTCAAAAATATTATCTGGAGACATTCCTGCTTCGAGAGCACCTTCTTTTATGCTTTTAGCTCTAGGTCCGACGACAAAAAGTATATCTAAATATTCTTTAGCAATTTTACCAATATTTTTATGAGCTTCTTCAGTATGACGTCCAAGCTCCAACATATCACCCAACACAGCAATCTTCCTGCCGACGAGTTTCACTTCTCCTAGTGTCTTTAGGGCTGATTCACAGGCATATGGAGAAGAATTATAAGTATCATCTATTATAAAAGAATCATTTATACCTTTCAAAAGTCGCATACGTCCAGGAGGAACACTATAATTTTTTAATTTATTAATCGCATCAAGCAAATTAAATTTTAAACCAGAACAAAGGGCGAGGGCTATGAGTGAAGCATAAATATGATTCCTGCCAAAAACTCCTTCGATAACGACAGGCATACTATTTCCTCCTTCATCTATCCTAAAAATCAAACCTTCAGGCACTCCTTCATTTGTATAAAAAATACTATCCGCAGAAGCACGGATATCAGAATCTTCTTTAAAACCAAAAGTGACAACACGATTTTTGGTTTTTGTTTTCATTCCCAAAACAACATCGTCATCATTATTCAAAATCAAAAGACCATCTTTTTTTAAAGTTTTTATCAAACTAGCTTTTTCTTCTACAAGATGTTTGTGTGAATCAAAAAATTCTATATGAGGTGGAGTGCTCCCTATAGCTGTAATAATGACGACGTCACTCTTCAACCAAGATGCAGTACGACGCATGTCACCAGGCTTCCCCACTCCAACTTCAAGCACAAGCCATTTTGGATATTTGTGAGGCCAAATAAAAAGCCATAAACCTTTTAAAATATTCAAAATCCATATAGATATACTACTCCAACCATTTGGACAACCTAAGATAGTCAAAGGTAAGCCTATCTCACTATTGTAACTTTTTTCACTTTTACGAACATAAGAAACACCAGAAATAACAGCAAAAACTGCGTCTTTCGTAGAAGTCTTGCCGACAGAGCCTGTAATAGCTACGACTTTGGGTTTATATTTCCAAAGCACAAGCTTAGACTCTATTCGTAAAATATATGTAACTATTTTTTTAAAAATATTTTTCATGATTTATATTCATCAACGATCTGGTGGAACTTCGTAATAATTAATTAAAAATTTTGTAATACTCAAAAATGGATCTGCCCAAGTCTGCACAGCATAAGGTACACCTTTTGGATTTATTGCATAAAGGAAAATTATAAACTTTGGATCATAAGCAGGGAAATATCCAAAAAATGAATGTGTATGTCTATCTTCATAATAGCCTCCTGTCTGATTGTTGGCAACTTGCGCAGTACCAGTTTTTAATGCGACACTATAATGTTCTAAATATGGATTTGCTTTAAAAACTGTCCCTCCGACATTCACGAGCATTCGAGTAATCTCTGTGGCTGTCGCCTCAGATATCTTTACACGTTTTGTGTCATATTTCATATCTTTTTCTGTGCCATCATTATATTTTATTTTTTGCACAATATGTGGCACTACCAAATTCCCACCATTTGATAATGACGCAAGTGCTCTAATCATTTCAATCGGCGTCAAAGCTATGCCTTGACCGAAAGCAGCGTTAGCATATTCAAGTTGACGAGGACTATTCAAATTTGATACAAGTCCACTTGTCTCATTTGGTAAATCAATACCAGTTTTTTCTTTAATGCCATATGAAAGAAGATAATCACGAAGTTTGTCTTTACCCAAATGTTGTTCTACAAAAACCATACCTGTATTCAAAGATTGATTTAAAACATCTTGCATCGTAGTGCCAGGACCACGACCTTTTTTATCAAAGTTGTATATTGTCTTTTTTTCAACTACTACAAAACCTTTATCGTCATATTTTGTATCTGCTTTCACGACACCTTGATCAAGAGCTGCAGCCATTACTAAAGGCTTCACGACAGATCCGAATTCGAGCACACCTTCTACAAGAGGATTAGAAAAAGAAGATGTAGTTTTAATTTTAGAAAAATTATTTAAATCAAAATCAGGCTTACTTGAAAGTGCATAGATAGATCCATCAGTAGGATTCATAATAATGCCACCAACAGAATCAATCTGCTCTTTTTCTTTTACATCAGCTAATGTCTTTTCCAAAAAATTCTGCACAGAAGGTTCAATGGTCGTGACGACATCACCTTCTTTTTTTGTATCACTAAAAACGGTTTTATTTATATTAGAAAAAACTTCAGCAAAAAAATTTATATAAGGATTGTCTTTGTCTCTCGAAAGCTCACCATTGTATTGTCTCTCAAGACCATATCTACCGCCAAGCTCATCACCTTTATACGCCACAAAACCTAAGGATTGTGCAGCTGTGTTTGCCCCAGGATAAAATCTCCATTTTTCTTTATATATAGACAAACCAGGAATTTTTAATAAAGTCACAGCATCAGCTTGTTCTTTAGTCAGATGATTGGCTACTTCTTCATAAATATCATTTTCTTTAGTAGCTTTAGTGATAAAATCATCATGGTCAATAGTCACTATTTTTGATAATTCTTGATAAACATTTTCTTTATCAATAATCTTTTGAGGATTAATAGCAATTTTAAATCCAGTCGTTTGCATTGCAGCAGAAACAAGTTGATCATCTTTGCTTTTAAAATAAATAGTTCCGCGTTCAAATATATTTGATGAGGGAGTAGAATATTGCCTATCTGCTCTATCAGAATACGAACCATTGTGCACAATTTGCACTAAAAAGAGCTTACCTATTAAGATAAGCGCAAAAAGAGAAACACAAATAAATATAATTCTAACTCTGATGGGAAAACTATATTTCATTTTTAGCAATAATTACACTGCCAAGAGATTTACGAGTTGCAAATTTTGTTTTTGTTTCTTTGAAACCAAGGGAATAAGCAAGATTGAGATCAACTTTTTGAGAAACAGAAAGATATTGTAATTCTAGGCTACCTACTTCATTGGAAAGAGTAAGTGCACGTGTTTCGAGGGCTTTACGTTCTACAATATTGAAAATCATATTACCTAAAAGTAAAACATAAATAAGAGCCAAAAGACCTAAAGTAGAAAGCATCATATTTAAAATTCTTTTCTGTAAATTACCATTATCAATGATATTTACATTGTTCGTATAGGTCTTTAATTTTAATGTTGCTTGTTTCATTTTAAATAATTTTTTCTAAAACTCTTAACTTACTACTTCTTGATCTTGGATTTTTTCTTATTTCTTCATCTGTCGGTATTATTGGTTTTTTATTTATTAATTTTGCCTTGCCTTCTTTTAATTTTTCTTTATAAAATATTTTAACGACTCTATCTTCTAAACTGTGAAATGAAATAACCGACATTCTGCCTCCTTCTTTTAAAATATCAAATCCTTTTTCTAAGCCTGTTTGCAATGTGCCCAATTCATCATTCACTGCTATTCGTAAAGCTTGGAAAGTCTTAGTGGCAAAATGTAATCTTTGTTTTCTGTATACATTTGGCACACTACTTTCAATAATCTTTACAAGATCCCAAGTAGAGGCAATTTTCTCCTTTTTTCTTGCTTCTACTATCCCCTTTGCTATTCTTCTAGAAAATCTTTCTTCACCATAGCCATAAATAATATTTGCCAAATTTTCTTCACCCCAACTATTTACAATGTCTATGGCCGTCAGATCTTCCAGAGAAGGATTTTCTTTCATAGTCATGAGCAAAGGCTCATTTTTCATGAAAGAAAATCCTCGTCCAGAATTTTCTAATTGATCAGAACTCAAACCTAAATCAAAAATAACTGCATCAACTTTTTTAACATCTAGACTGTCTATGTCTCTGAAATTCGCATTAATAAAAGAAATTCTTTTTTCTAATCCTTTGAATTTACTTTTTGCTTTTTCCCAAGCACTTTCGTCTTGATCAAGTGCGATTATTTTCACACTTTTATATTTATCTAATATTTCTTTACTATGCCCTCCTCCACCGAATGTGGCATCAAGCACTATAAAATTTTCAGATAAATTTAACCCTTCTATTGTTTCATTTAAAAGAACTGTCGTATGTACACTTTTCATATCTTTACAAAGCTCCATCTCTACTCAACTTCTCGGCCAATGGTTCTGCTTGTTTTTCTGCAACTTCTTTAAATTGTGCCCATACTTTGTCATTCCAAACTTCTACTCTATCTTGCACGCCTATCAAAGCCACTTTGTTTGTAATCTTAATTTTTTCTTTTAAATAATCTGGCACCAAAATTCTTCCTATGGAATCCACTTCTACATCAGAAGCTTGTCCAAACATATTTCTATTGAAAGTCCTTTGGTCTGCCGATAAAAAAGATAAATCAGATTCTGAATTGGAAAGTTTTTTAGAAACTTTTTCCCATTCAGCAATTGTGAAAATAAATAAACATTGATCTAAGCCCGGAGTGATGATAACTTTTTTGCCCATTTCTTTACGAAATTTTGCTGGTAAAGAAACTCTATTTTTCTCGTCTATTGTATGTATATATTCACCTATGAGCATAGTTTTTATCTATTTATTTTTATCCCACCTTTTCCCACTTGATATACATTGTAAACCACTATTCCCCACAACGCAAAATACCACCTGTGGATAACTCATAAAAAAACATTGACCTTTTAGTCAATGTTTTATGTAATAAAACTTTATTTTATTCTATATTTCTAGGTTTCATTAATGGGAAAAGTTGAGCTTCGCGAACTGGTTTATCAACCAAGAAACTAAAGAGTCTTTCAGACAAACCAAAACCAAAAGCAGGAGGCATTGCATATTCGAGAGCTTCAACAAATTCCATATCTGCCATTTGTGCTTCTTCATCCCCTGCATCACGAAGTTTTTGTTGTTCAATAAATCTTGCACGTTGGTCTATAGGATCATTCAATTCACTAAAACCTTTACCCATCTCACTACCAGCGATGATGACTTGAAATCTTTCCACAACTGCAGGATTTTTCAAATTACGTTTAGCAAGAGGTTCCATAGACACAGGCACTCCAATAAGAAAACCTGGACCTTTTATTTCTTTTCTAATTGTTTTCCAAAGATTATCTACAACTCTTGCTATGTTCAATTCATTTTTCTCATATTCCACACTTGCCTTCTCACACACTTCTATCAAATCTTGCTCAGTCACTTTTTTACCTGTTTTAGAATAAATTTCTGTAGTTGGATTTATACCAAATTTTTCTTCAATCATTTTACTGAAATCATACACTTCCCATTCACCACCTAAATCAACTTCAAAACCTTTTATTGAAAACTTGGTAGTTCCAAAAACTTTTTCTGCAATCAATCTGTATAATTCTTTTGTCATTTTCATTCCTTCTTCATAGTTGGAATAAGCCATATAATATTCGAGCTGAGTATAATCTTGCAAATGTTCATTTGAGATACCTTCATTTCTAAAAATACGTCCTATTTCGAAAGTCCTTGGGAAACCAGCAACTAAAAGTTTCTTCTGCCACAATTCTCCTGCAGAAATTCTTAAATAAACATTTATGTCGAGTGCATTATGATGAGTAATAAATGGACGAGCTTCAGCCCCTCCTGTAGTGTTCTCAATAACGGGTGTCTCAACTTCAAGAAAATCTTTTGAAATCAAATATTCACGGATAGTATTCCAAAATTTTGCTTTTTTAATAAAAAGATCTTTTACTTCAGAGTCCATCAAAATATCTAAATATCTTTTTCTAAATCTTTCTTCAACATCTTGCAAACCATGCCATTTCTCAGGTAATGGAAGCAAACTTTTTGAAAGCATTCTCCAATCTTTTACTTCTGAAGTTTTCTCTCCCCTATTTGTCTTAAAAAATTTACCTTCTACTTCTATAAAATCTCCAATATCTACAACTTCATTAAAAAAATTAAATTTTTCTTCTTCTAAAATATCTTTTTTAAATAATGCTTGAAATTGTGCTGTGCCATCATTTAAAGTGACAAAGATAATTGCTCCTTGTCCACGGATAGACATTATTCTTCCAGAAATCCACTTAGATTCACCTTTTTTTTCTAAATCTTCAAAACTATCTATTGCATCTTTTAAAGAAAGCTCCCTTTTTGATAAAGCTGGATACGGGTCAACACCTCTTTCTTTTAAGAGTTCAATTTTTTTTATTCTAGTGTCCCGAATTTCGTCAATTGAAGACATTTTTTAATTATCCGCGTAAGCGGAATTTAGGATACATTTACGATTTTATAATTTACTTTTCCATTTGGAGTTTCAAAAGAAATTTTATCACCTTTTTTCATTCCAAAAAGTGCTTTACCAAATGGAGATCTGTTAGAAATCTTACCTTGTGACATATCAGCTTCTTCAGAACCAACAATCTGATAAGTTTTTTCTTCTTTTTCTCCGTCTTTTAAAACTACAACCTTAGAACCAATTTCTATTATATCACCTCCGCCACCAGAAACCACCTGTGCAGATTGTAAAATCTCTTCTATCTTAGCGATACGCTCTTCGAGCTTACCTTGATCTTCACGTGTTTGATGATATTCTGCATTTTCAGATAAATCTCCTAAAGATTTCGCATACGCTAAATTTTCTAAGATTTCTTTTCTTTTTGGTCCTTTTAATTCTTTAAGCTCTTTTTCTAAAGCTTCCTTCTTTTCTTGTGTTATGTAATCTCCTGCTTGTTTCATAATCTACTATACTAACTTTTTTTCACAAAAAAGTCCAGCCTAAAAACAGAAAATAACACTTTCTTCAGCATACGCAATATTAATTTCGTCAACCACTGACAGGTTCGAGTGCGGGTCGTGAAAAAGTATTATTTTCTGTTTTTTAGTTTAGACTTGCCTCTACATTATATATATGATAATCTACTACATATGGCAAAAACAGTAATTGAGGTAAATAAAAATGGAAATGAGAACAACGCAAGCATATTGCGCCGTTTTTCTCGTAAAGTTCAAGAATCAAACATAATTCAAAAAGTTAAAGGTTCTCGATATAATAAAAGAAAAGAATCAAAAATTAAAGTTAAAAAAGGCACTCTAAAACGCTTGGAAAGAAGACAAGAAATAGAAAAGCTCCGCAAGCTTGGTAAAATAAAATAATCCTTCGACTTTGCTCAGGATAAAAATTATGGAAGATAAATTCTCTATCATAAACAAAACAAGGAACAAAATACCTTCCTTGCCTTTTAGCACTATCAAAAATGATATTTTAGGTAAAAACTATTCCCTATCTTTAGCATATATCTCAAAAGAAGAAATGCGAAAAATAAATAAAACTTATAGAAATAAAAATAAAGCTACAAATGTTTTATCTTTCTTACTATCAAAAAATTCTGGAGAAATTTTAATCTGCCCAGTTGTAGTGAAAACCGAAACTAAAAAATTTGATAGAAATTTCGCCCAATTATTGGGATTTTTAGTTATCCACGGAATGCTGCATTTGAAAGGAATGGAACATAGTAGTAGAATGGAGATAGCAGAGAAAAAATATGATCAGAAATATTTCTATAGGAATAGACATGGGGTCCACGATGACGAGAGTCGTAGTGGGAGAATTTCTAAAAGGAGAAAAAAATCCTAAGATTATTGGTATTGGAGAAAGTGAAACAAAAGGAATGCGACACGGATATGTCGTAAATATTCCTGAAGCAGTGTCTTCACTCAAAAAAGCAATATCCATGGCAGAGAAAACTTCTGAAATAAAAGTCAGGCGTGCTTTCATTTCTGTCGGCGGTGTGACGTTGCGTGGAGACACAGCTAGTGGTGTAGGTATTATTTCCAAAGCAGATGGAGAAGTGACAAATCTAGATATAAATAAAGCATTACAAGATTGTGAAGAAAATTTAAATTTAAATAATAAAAAAATAATTAAAACATATCCTATCTCATTCAAGCTTGATGGTAAAGAAATACAAGGAAGGCCTGAAGGAATGAGAGGAACAAAACTCGAAGTCAAAGCTATTTTTGTCACTTGTTCAATTCCACATTTTGAAGACTTAATAGAAGTAGTGGCTTTAGCAGGAGTAGAACCCGTAGATATAATAGCTTCCCCGCTTGCAGGTAGTCGCATAGCATTGTCTGAAAAACAAAAAATAGTCGGAGCAGCCTTGGTAAACATAGGCTCTGAGACAACTTCCCTTTCTGTATATGAAAATGGTGTATTAATGTCACTTGATAGTTTCCCTTATGGGGGAACAGATATTACGAACGACATAGCTCTTGGATTAAAAGTTTCACTCGAAGAAGCTGAACGTTTCAAACTTGGAAATTTGGGAGAAGATTATTCAAAGAAAAAATTAGATGAAATTATTGAAGCTCGTCTTTCTGATATTTTTGAATTAATAGAAAACCGTTTGAAAAAAATAAAAAGAAATGAGCTTCTCCCTGCAGGTATCGTTTTTGTCGGAGGAAGTGCAAGTATTCCTCTTCTCGAAGAATTTTCAAAATCAGCTCTCAAACTTCCTTCAAGAATAGCAACGACAGAAATTTTTGGTAATACAAAAACAAAACTTCGTGATCCTTCTTGGTTCACAGCACTTGGTTTAATAATATCCGATGAAGGTGATGAATATATTTCAGAAAACTCTGTTCAAGGTTTATTTAAAAATCTAAAAAGTATTCTAAAATCGAACATCAAACAATTAATGCCTTAATTTGGTACAAAATTACCTCAAATATTAGGCACTAGCCAAAATATATTTTTCTGCTATTATAGGTAATGTATTATTATATAAATTATTAGAAATAATTCACCCCGCCACGGCGAGGCAAGTTAAAATATATGCCTAAATTAAACCCTGAAATAGAAAGTTTTGCTCGCATTATGGTCATTGGAATAGGAGGATCCGGTAAAAATGCCATAAACCACATGATCAATTCAAAGGTCAAAGGTGTGTCTTTTATTTGTATGAATACTGACACCCAAGACTTACATCATTCCTTGGCCGAAAAGAAAATACATATCGGCAAAAACCTTACAAAAGGTCTAGGAGCTGGAATGAATCCAGAAGTTGGTAAAAAAGCCGCTGAAGAAACAAAATCAGAAATCCAAGATGTTATCAAGGGAGCTGATATGGTTTTTATCGCTTGCGGAATGGGTGGAGGAACAGGAACAGGTGCAGCACCTATAGTTGCTCGCGCTGCAAAAGAACAAGGAATACTCACAGTAGCTGTGACGACTAAACCTTTCTTCTTTGAAGGAAATCACAGAATGAAAATTGCTGAAAAAGGAATTGAAGAACTTGCAAGAGAAGTAGACGCAATCATTACTATCCCAAATGATAAATTAATTCAATTAGCAGACAAGACTACAAATTTCAAAGATGCTTTCGCTAGTTGTGATAATGTACTTCGTCAAGCTGTTGAGGGTATATCTGACCTCATCACCACTCCTGGAATCATAAATGTGGACTTCGCTGATATCAGAGCTATCATGTCAGATGCTGGAAGTGCCCTTATGGGTATTGGACTTGCCTCAGGTGATGGACGTGCTTCCAAAGCAGCCCTACAAGCTATCAATTCTCCCCTCTTAGAAGTTTCAATCAATGGTGCTAAAGGTGTGCTCTTCGCAATATCTGGTGGAGATGACATAACTATTCATGAAATACAAGAAGCTGCAAAAATAATTACAGAATCAATAGATAAAGATGCAAAAGTCATCTTCGGTACTATACGAGATGAAAAATTAAAAAAAGGTGAATTAAAAGTCACAGTCATCGCAACAAGTTTCGGGACTGAAGCTCCACGAAAAAATCTTTTTAGTGGTACTAGTGCATTAACAAATCAGACCTTAGTAAAAGATGAAACTCCTGCAAAAATAATCAAAGAAATCCATAACACTATTCAAAATCCAAACATAAATAGTAATAATGATTTTTTAAAAAAAATAGAAAAAAAGCCTGAACCAATAGAAGAAATAATAATAGATGATGACACTGAAGATTGGAGTGCTGTCCCAGCATTCTTGAGAAGAAAGAAAAATTAAATAAAAAAAATCCCTAAAATTTAGGGATTTTTTTTATTATGATATACTAAATAAATGATCTACGATTTAATAATTATAGGAGGAGGTCCTGCAGGCTCAGCTGCTGCTGTATATGCTGCTCGAAAAAGACTTAAAACCTTATTTATAACATCCGAATGGGGTGGTCAATCTGTCGTATCTGAACAGATTTTTAACTGGATAGGAACTACTTCTATCTCTGGAGAAGAACTCGCCAAAAATCTTAAAAATCATGTTTTAGCTAATGTAGGAGAAAGTTTAGAAGTTAAAGAAGGAAATAAAGTTGAAGTAATCTCAAAAACTGAAGAAATTTTTAAAATAAAACTTGAAAATAATGATGAATATTCATCTAAAACAATTTTGATAGCTACTGGTAGTAGTAGAAAAAAATTAGAAGTAAAAAATGCAAATAAACTAGAACACAAAGGCCTTACCTATTGTGCCACTTGTGATGGTCCTCTTTTTGCAGATATGGATGTAGTCGTAGTTGGTGGTGGAAATGCAGCATTTGAATCGGCCTCTCAACTACTCGCCTATTGTAAATCTGTCACATTATTACACAGAAGTGAAAAATTCCGTGCAGATGAAGTAACAGTAGAAAAAGTTTTAAAAAATCCTAAAATAAAAGCATTAAAAAATATTGAAATATTAGAAATAAAAGGTGAAAAATTCGTAGAAGGAATATTGTTTAAAGATAAAATAAGCGGAACAGAAACAGAATTAAAAGTCTCTGGAATCTTCATTGAAATAGGACAAATTCCAAACACTAATTTTATAAAAAACATTGTCCCCCTAGACGAAGTAGGACGTGTAAAAATAAATCCATTAAATCAAAAAACAGAAACTCTTGGCGTCTGGGCTGCTGGTGATTGCACTAATATTTTATATCATCAAAATAACATTGCTGCTGGTGATGCTGTCCGTGCACTCGAAGATATTTATCTATTTTTGAATACTAAATAAAAAAAACTTAAGTTTGACAATTTACCCTTAAGTTGTTATTCTAAATTTGGATAAAAATTTTTAATTAAAAAGGAGGTTCTTTTGAAAATAAAAAATGAAGCATTGAGATTTGGAATAGGTGGTATTCCAGGAGCAATATTAAATTTAAGTATAATCTCTTTTGTACCACAAAATTCCATGTTTTTTGTAGTATTGCTTTACACAATAGCGTTTTTTGTAAGAGAAATTACCAGTTATTTTATCCATAAAAACTGGACTTACAAATACAAAAAAAATAAAACGGCTTTGGTATATTCTTACACCACATTGTATCTTTTATTATTAAATACAATAGCTTATTTATTTTTTACTAAGACATTAGGAATGAATAAATTCTTGTCTCAAATGACAGTAAACATATTATTTTTCTTCATTAATTTTTTTGAGGTAAAGAAAGTTTTTAAAAATGGCTCGTAATTGTAATAATACAAATGCGAGCCTTTTCTCATTTATATATAAATTTATTTAGTTAAAAATCCTAAAATACTATCCCAAGGCAAACTGACTGCTAGTATCACTACGTAAAGTAATATAAAAGTTAAAGGAATTAATTTTTCTGTCTCTGACAAAGGATTATATTTTTTTCTATCTTTTCCCTTCCCTAACAAATGCCATTCTGTTTCAAAAAGTGTTATTGGCAACTTTTGTTCTACCGTGTGTATCACTTGAAATTTTGCTTTGTTTAATTGTCTGTATGATTTAATAATTTTATACCAACAATAAGCAATACTTATTCCAACAAATGGAACTAATAAAAATATCATGTTTGAATTGGGTAAACTTTTTGTTTCAACATATCCCAATATACCTATGATGGCTGTATTGAGTCCTAAAAAAAATTCATTAGATTTTTGTCGCCTTTCATTTGTGCTATTAAAGACATGCAAATAAATACGATATTGTTCTAGACAATAATCTACATAAGGGTCTTTACTTTCCCTTATTTTATCGTTATTTCTTGTAAACAATAAATTGTCTATTTCTGGTTCCATGTAAATATTATATCATAAAAAAAATGGCACAACTTTGATTGTCCCATTTTTATAAAAATCTATCATATGCACTAATTCCAGTGCCTATTCCAACAAGCTTTTATTTCTTCCCAGTTTCTATATATATAGCTGGAAATCAATAAAACAATAACGATAATCACATCAATAATGATTTTTGAGACCACAATGAACTCCTTCATTTATTTAATTCTAAAATACCATATATCCTAAAATTTGTCTATTATTAACAAAAATCTCTTGCTTTTAAAAATCAAAAGCGATAAACTCTTATTGTGAAAAAGGGAATATAAATCATGCGCCCGTCTGTCTGAAAAGACTTGACCTATAAAGACTCACAAGATTTATACTGTTCTTTGTTTACTTACTCAAGCCCTTCGTTTGGCCTAAAAATAAAGGACGTCTTTGTACGAAGACGCCCTTTTTATTTTATAAAACAAAAAATCTTAAAACTGAGTAATAAAACTGAAAAAACTCCGCAACAATTAAGTTGTCAGAGTTTATATTTCTTTCTTCTATCTAATTAGATGAAAGTTATTAATATCCCAATTTGCCATTTCTTGTTCTCTTTCCTCTTCTTCTTCGTCTATATCTTTTCGAGTGTTAAGAAGTTCAGGAATTAAATCAAGATTTTCAACTGGAAATTTTTTTGAAGCCTCATCCCAATCTTTTTGGGCTGGAGAAAAACTTCTCGTTGAGTTTTCTATGTTGTAGGAAACAATGACAGTCATGTTACTATCAATAATTTCTTTAACTAAGAAAATTAAGCTAGAAATTCTAATTACTTCAATCATGGTTCTACCCTTTATAATTTTTTAAGAACTATTTAGTTACTATGTAAGTATAGCATAGTTAAATAGATTTGTCAACTGTGACCCTACAGAGAATCGAACTCTGATTACCGCCTTGAAAAGGCGATGTCCTAACCGTTAGACGATAGGGCCAATATGGATATAATATATTATTTTTGAAAAAATGGCAAAAAGTGCTAAATTTAAGGTCAAGGAGACGTGGGTGAGTGGTTGAAACCACCGCTCTCGAAAAGCGGCATACCAAAAGGTATCGGAGGTTCAAATCCTCCCGTCTCCGCTTCAAATAAATATTAATAAAAAAGTTCCATCATCTGATGGAACTTATCTTTACAAAATTACATACACCATCCCAATTTATTATCAAACTGATAAAAATAAAAATTACTATATACATAAAATTCTTTTGAATTATCTCTTCTATACTTTTAATAGCATCAGAAAGATTTTTATCTTTT
Source organism: uncultured bacterium (assembly GCA_903838985.1). Taxonomy (GTDB): domain Bacteria; phylum Patescibacteriota; class Minisyncoccia; order Phycocordibacterales; family UBA9973; genus UBA9973. The sequence goes on from CAIMAO010000006.1 coordinate 38,953, forward strand.
TTCTTACAAAAAAACCTTTTTGTTTCTATAAAGGCTTGCGTCAAAAATATTGTAAAAAAAGAAGTTAAAGAACCATGTAATAAAAACTTTTGCAAAAAGAAAAACATTATTTTTCTCCAAATAAAATGTTGTGTGGAAATAACTATACCTAAAAACAACATAACATCTTTTGTATATATCGTCAAATATTCTTCATATATTTTTCATAATTCTATCCCCTATCTTAAAAACTCGTAAAATTTATAAAAAGTGTTAATATATTCAGATAGCCCTAAGGGGGCTTCTTTTTATGGAAAACTTAAATAAAATTGAAATATTGATATTAGCTGCAGGTAAAGGTAAGAGAATGCAAAGTGATTTGCCAAAAGTATTGGTAGAACTAAAAGGCAAACCAATGATAAAGCATATTTTAGAGTCTATTAAAAAAGCATTTCACAAAAAGCCCATAGCAATAGTCGGACATAAAGCAGAACTCGTAAAATCTGAACTTAAGGATTTGTGTTTTTATGCATTACAAAAAGAGCAACTTGGCACAGGACACGCAGTAGCTTGTGCTAAAAATATTTGTAAAAAAGCAAAACACATAATAGTCTTGTCTGGAGACCAACCACTCATCACTCCAAAAACAATTAAAAACTTAATGGAAAAACATCTGAAATCTAAATCCAAAATAACATTCACAACCACAGAAGTTTCAGATTTTAAAGATTGGAGAAAAGCATTTACTGGCTTCGGAAGGATCTTAAGGAAAAATGGAGAAGTCGTAGGCATACGTGAATATAAAGATGCAAATGAAAAAGAAAAAGAAATAAAAGAAGTTAATGCTGGATGTTATGCTTTTGATGCAAAATGGCTTTGGAAAAATCTAGAAAAAATAAAAAATAATAATATACAAAATGAATATTATCTGACAGATCTTTTCAAAATAGCTTCAAAAAATGGAGATTTGATAGAAACAGTAAAGATTGATTCAAGTGAAGCTTTGGGTGCAAATTCAAAAGAAGAGCTTGAAATATTAGAAAAATTTACTATATAATTAAGCTTGTATAAATGCGCGGTTAGCTCAGTTGGTAGAGCGACCCCTTGACGTGGGGTAGGTCACAGGTTCGAATCCTGTATCGCGCACATGAAAATCTTAAGCATTGAAACTTCTTGTGACGACACAGCTATAACCATAATGGAAGCAAAAGGTACTATCGATAAAGCATCTTTTAAGATTTTGGCTAATTCAACAAATTCACAAATAAAAATTCATGCAGAATATGGAGGTGTGTTCCCTGCTCTAGCAAAAAAAGAACATATAAAAAATTTACCTATTCTTCTGGAACAAGTTTTAAAGAAATCAAAATTAGAAAAAAAGAAAAAACCAGTTGATGCCATAGCCGTGACTTATGGACCCGGATTAGAACCATCACTTTGGAGCGGAATAGTTCTTGCTAAAGAATTAGCACAAAAATGGGATGTCCCTCTTATCCCAGTGAACCACATGGAAGGTCATATTTTATCTGTATTTGCAAAGAAAAATGGCAAATTCAGTATACCTAAGGTAAATTTACCTATATTATCTTTACTCGTTTCTGGGGGGCACACAGAGCTTATCCTTACGAATAAATGGCTACAATACAAGATAATTGGAGAAACATTAGATGATGCAGCTGGAGAAGCCTATGACAAAGTGGCTAGAATGATGGATTTGAAATATCCAGGAGGTCCAAAAATTTCAAAATTAGCTGAAGAAGAGAGAGCAAAAGAAAAACAATCTTTTTGGGGTGTCTCGCAGGCCGACGGACCGAGAGGCAGCGCTCCGCGAACACGCGGAGACAGCGACCCCAAAAAAATTGGTTTTTCTTTTGCTCTTCCCCGTCCCATGCTCTACAGTAAAAATTTTGATTTTTCTTTCTCTGGATTAAAAACAGCTGTTCTTTATCTAATTAAAAAAATAGGAAAGTTAGACGATGAAACAAAATCAAAAATTGCTTTAGAATTTGAAAATGCGGTAATAGACGTTCTCATTTATAAAACAAAAAAAGCAAAAGAAAAATCTAATGCAAAAACTATAATAGTTGCTGGTGGGGTTGCTTGCAATAAACATTTACAAAGAGAAATGAAAAAGACTTTGGGTAAAGATACAAAATTATTTTTCCCAGAAAAAGAATTAACAGGAGATAATTCAATAATGATAGGAGTAGCAGGATATTTACAATATATCAAAAATAATAAAAAAGTAATTAAAGCTTCCAATATAAAAGCTCAGGGTGATTTACGTTTATAAGCCCGCCCGCCTCGCTATGCGAAGCATTGCGGGCAGGTAGAAAACACTTATTTTTTATGATATTATTTAGTAATGGATGAGAAATTACTAAAACCATACGACCCAAAAGAAACTGAAAGCAAAATATACAAACTCTGGGAAGAAAGTGGTTTTTTTAACCCTGATAATTCACCTAGCGACAAAGATGAAACCTTTACAATAATGATGCCTCCACCAAATGTCACAGGAGTACTCCATATGGGACATGCTTTAATGATTACTCTCGAAGACATAATGATTCGTTATAAACGAATGCAAGGTTTTAAAACTCTTTGGTTGCCAGGCACAGATCATGCAGCCATAGCTACTCAATCAAAAGTTGAAAAAGAAATTCAAAAAAAAGAAGGCAAATCTAGACATGACTTAGGACGCGAAGAAATGTTGAAAAGAATAAAAGACTTTGCCCAACAAAGTCACGATACAATCGTATCACAAATAAAAGTAATGGGTGCTTCTTGTGATTGGTCACGTGAAGCTTTCACGTTTGATGATAAAAGAAATATCGCCGTCAATACTATGTTCAAAAAAATGTATGACGATGGTTTGATATATCGTGGCAATAGAATCGTAAATTGGGATCCAAAAGGCCAAACAACTATTTCTGATGACGAAATAGTTTACGAAGAAAAAACAAGTAAATTTTATACTTTTAAATATGGTCCATTTGAAATAGCAACAGCAAGACCTGAAACAAAATTTGGTGATAAATATGTTGTGATGCATCCAAAAGATGAAAGATATAAAGACTGGAAACATATGCAAAAAATAAAACTAGAATGGATAAATGGGCCAATAGAGGCAACCATTATAAAAGATGAAATGATTGATATGGAATTCGGTACAGGAGTAATGACTATCACTCCATGGCATTCTCATGAAGACTTCCAACTTGCAGAAAAATACAAATTGGACAAAGAACAAATTATTGATAAATATGGTAAGCTTCTCTCCGTTGCTGAAGAATTTGCAGGGATGAAAATAACTGATGCTCGTGAAAAAATCGTTGAAAAATTAAAATCGAAAGGATTACTTGTTTCTGTTGATGAAAATTATGTAAATAGAATAGCTACTGCTGAACGTACAGGTGGTATTATCGAACCTCAAATAATGCTCCAATGGTTTATAAATGTAAATAAAATAATAAAAGAACGCAACAACAAAACACTCAAAGATTTAATGCGTGAACCTTTCGAAAAAGACGAAATTAGTATAATCCCAGATTATTTTTCTAAAACTTATTTTCACTGGATAGAAAATTTGCGTGATTGGTGTATCTCCCGTCAAATTTGGTATGGACACAGAATCCCTGTTTGGTATAAAAATAATGAGATATTCTGTGGAATAGAAGCACCAAAGGAAAATGGTTGGAAACAAGATGAAGATACACTAGATACTTGGTTTTCTTCTGGACTTTGGACATTTTCTACATTAGGTTGGCCAGAAGAAACAAATGATCTTAAAAATTTTCACCCTACAGACATACTTGAAACTGGTTATGAAATACTTTTCTTTTGGGTGGCTAGAATGGTTTTGATGTCACAATACGCTTTAGGTGAAATACCTTTCAAAAAGGTATTTCTACATGGTACAGTTCGTGATGCAAAAGGTAGAAAAATGTCTAAGTCTTTAAATAATGGCATAGATCCACTTGATATTGCAGATAAATTTGGCGCTGATGCTGGACGTATGGCTTTGATAGTAGGCACAGCTCCTGGTACAGATAGTAAAATATCAGAAGAAAAAATAAAAGGTTATAAAAATTTTGCAAATAAAATATGGAATGCAACTCGTTTCGTATTGGAAAATACAAAAGATTTTACTTTACCAGAAAATCCAAATTTTGATGAAGAAGATGAAAAATCAATTAAAGAGCTAAAAACATTTATTGAAGAAATTACAAAAGAAATGGATGAATATAAATTTCACATAGTTTCAGAAAAACTTTATCATTATTTCTGGCATATTTTTGCAGATGTAATTATTGAAAGATCAAAGAAAAAAATAATAGAGAATAAAAACACAGATTCAGCTAAAGCTGTACTCATTGTTCATTTAAATACTTTACTAAAAGTATTACATCCTTTCATACCATTCGTCACAGAAGAAATTTGGCAAACTATACAAAACAATAAAGAAAGTAAAAAAATATTAATGGTTGAAAAATGGCCTTCAAATATTTAAATGATAACCACTGATCCAAAAATTTTAGGTTTAGCACTTTTAGGAGGACTAGCCCCTGCCCTATTTTGGCTTTGGTTTTGGCTTCGTGAAGATAAAGAAAAACCAGAACCTAAAGGACTTATTACATCAATATTTATTGTTGGAATGATTACTGTCGTCTTTGCTATTCCCTTACAAAAATTTGTACAAAATAATGTCTCTTCACACGAATGGCAAATAATAAGCTGGGCAAGTATTGAAGAAATACTAAAATATCTAGGCGTCGCAGTTATTTTATATAAAACAAATCGTATAGATGAACCAATAGACTGGCCAATATTTTTAATTACTGTTGCGTTAGGATTCGCAGCTCTTGAAAATACTCTTTTTTTAATAAAACCCCTATCACTAAACCAAACCACCGTAGGATTATTAACTGGCCAACTTAGATTTTTAGGTTCTACACTTCTTCATGCAGTAGCAACAGGTATCACTGGCATAGCATTAGGTCTTTCCTACTTTATGGGTAAATATATTAAAAAAATATACCTAATTTTGGGACTTACTCTCGCTATCGCCTTGCATAGTACCTTTAATTTTTTTATAATAGATAATAGCGGAAATAATTTTTTGAAAGTATTAGGTTTCTTGTGGGTCGTCACAATTATAGTTATGTTACTTTTTGAGAAATTAAGAAGAATG
>CAIMAO010000007.1 GCA_903838985.1 uncultured bacterium
AATAATTTTTAATTAAATATTTTTTATTTTAGGTTTTCTCATTGCCAGCCAAATAAGCACAGCCAGGGCAAAACCAAGAATTAAAACTTTAATAAAATTATCAGCAGTTGACCAATATCTCATCGAAGCTATCAACAAAGAAAGCACTCCACCCCAAGATAGACCAAGGGCCACAATTTCATTAAAAAGAAAAGCTCCAACAACGAAAGAAATTATTCCCAAAACAACGAGCATCAAGAAAATATTTCTCTGGTAAACTTTTTGTGCTTCGTTAAAATTTTGTTGTTTAGTAAAATCAGGATTACAATAACCTTTACCATTATTAAAACCTGAAGGAATTGGAGAAGGAGTGCCATCTTTATATGGGTTTTCCGTCCACTGACCTCCAACCTTAAGACAAGCCTCTTTCGTCTCTACTGGTTCAACAACTTGTGACTGTGGAAAATAAACATTATAATCTGGCTCTTTATAAAAGAGTGAAATAGCATAATTAAAAAATAAATTTAATACGACAACTATACCTATAATAAGTGCCCATTTTAAAAATTTTGGTTTTGTTTCCATTTATCCATTATAACAAAAATATGCTATAATAAAAATCTAGGCCTGCGAGGGTCTTTTTTATAGAAAATGGCTAAAAAGAAGAATAAAAAAATAAATATCTCAGATAAAATCATCCAATGGATAGGTTCACCCTATTCCCTATTTTTTCATACAATATTTTTTGTAGTAATGATAGCCTTAGCATTTTCAAGTATTGGTTTTGACAAAGTGATGCTTGTACTCACCACTATAGTATCTCTAGAAGCTATTTACCTATCAATCTTTATTCAAATGACTGTAAACAAACACAGTGAGGAACTCGAAGAAGTTGTAGAAGACATAGATGAAATTCAGGAAGACGTCGAAGAGATACAAGAAGATGTGGACGAAATCCAAAAAGATGTTGATGAGATTCAGGAAGACGTCGAAGAAATTCAAGAAACTAAAGAGAAAAAATAAATTTAGTTTGCACTCCAAATAGCTGTGTTAGAAAGTGGTATCGTGCGATTTTTTGATTTTTCTAATAAACACAATTCTCCTGAGGATACGCTTCCCTCAAGTGAAGAAAAAACATCTTCTAATGCATACCCCAAAGATAAAGAAGATGCCTCTATCGCATAAGAATTTAAAATAACAAAAAGAGGTTTATCACTTAAAATTTTCCTTACTTGAGAAAGAAGTTTCGGTAAATCTTTTTCTATTTTCCAAGTCTCACCTTTTGGACCACGACCAAATTTGGGTGGATCCATTATTACACAATCATATTTATTGCCTCTTTTTTCTTCCCTTTCTATAAACTTCATTACATCATCACAGATTATTCTCATAGGAAGTTTATCTAAGCCCAAATGACTATTGAGTTTTTGATTTTCTTTTGCCCATTCTATAGATGATTTTGAAGCATCTATATGGGTGACTTCTGCCCCAGCACTTAGTGCAAATAAACTAGCGACGCCAGTATAGCCAAATAAATTTAAAAACTTGACCGGTCTTTTTGCCTCTTTTATTTTTTCTTCTATAAAATCCCAATGATGAGCTTGCTCAGGAAAAAAACCTAAATGTCTAAAAGGAGTAGGTGAAGCAATAAATTTAATATCTTTATAAGACATTTCCCATTTAGATAAAACATTGCCTTTATTTTTCTCTATCATTTTCCATCCCCCTTTAGCACCAGTTTTTGAACTCCAAAATTTACCATTAATATTCTCCCATGTTTTATTACTTAATGTTTTTTTCCAAACAGCATCCTCATAAGGTCGCACAAAAGTATATGGACCAAATCTTTCCAATTTCTCCCCTTCTCCAGTATCCAAAAGTTCATAATCAACCCAATCTTTTGCACAAAAAATTTGAATTTCTTTTTTCATAATACATTTAAGTTATTTTTAAATTTTAGATTATTAGTTAATAATAACACGCCAAGAAAAAATGGCACAAGAGAAACAATTTGCCATGATGTCGGGATTTGATGAAATACCAACCACGCAACAAATAAAGTGAGTAATGGAGCCACACTACTAAGTGCATTCGATTTAGTGACAGAAATACGAGTTATGCTTTCAACCCAAAACATCCTAGATATTCCGAAGACTATAAATCCATTAAAAATCAAAAACCAAATTGATTCTTTTATTTGTTCGATATGTAGATGTTGTCCGAAAATATAAGCAATCAAAAAAAGAAAAGGAACAGATAATATACTGCGAAGAAAAAGAGTGGTTTCGGTTGATGAAATTTTTTTCGCTTTTTGCTGGAAAAAATTCCCAATAGGAGCAAAAAAAGTAGCAACAAAAATAAGTACATCGCCAAAATTTATTGTTGAAAAATTTGGAGCTAGTACTACTACTGCT
>CAIMAO010000008.1 GCA_903838985.1 uncultured bacterium
AGAACAGATCAAACTTACAACATTATTCCCGACACAGGATACAGTATTTCTACACTTACAGTAGATGGAGTAAATCTAGCAGTTACACCAACATATACATTTACAAATGTGACAGCACCACATACCATAGAGGCGACGTTTGTGACATCATTTATAGATGGTGGTCTTTCTAATAAAGAGAGACTTTCAGCACGAATTTTAGCAAACTTTTTACTCCGCGGGTATTCAGTTGAAGAAATTGTCCGTTTTGAATCTTTTGTAAGTGATAAATTTGATGAAAAGATTAGTAAAGGAGAATTTTGTGAATCTATTAGTAAACCATTTAAAGATGGTGGTGTCGGTTTAAGGAAAAATAAGGTAGAAAAAGTTGTAGAATTTTTAGAAGAAATAATAGAAAAAAGAAAAGAAGTTGAATTTATTAATACTCTTTTGAAAAATAATCCGGAACAATCTATTTTAAGTGAAATTCATAATTTACGTAATTGGTTATTAAAAGATTACAAAGGGGAAGTTTCTCAATTAAAAATTATGGCTTTTGATCAAATTATCTCAGATAGAATTAGAGGTTATATTTCTGCTGATAAAGTTGTAGAAATTTTAGATCTTTCAAGTAATAAGTTTGGTGCCGGTTTTTCATTTCGTGCCGCCCAATTAATTGCAGAAAAACTTGAATTGATATTAGATAATAATATTTAAGAGTTAGACAGTGACAAGAACTCTATAAAAAAGTTATAATAGTATTGTATGGAAGGTAAGAAATTAAAATTTTCTGAACTTATGTCTTTGTCTTTGAGGACTTTTAAAACAAGACCTCAAAGAGCTATTTTGACGATGATGGGTATGTCTGTCGGTATTGCGACTGTTCTTCTTTTAGTCTCTCTTGGTTATGGTTTGCAATATATTTTAATTGGAAAACTTATTACCACAGAAGATTCATTAACAACAATGGAGCTTTCTTATCCCTCAGAAAGTAATGTATTAATTAAACAACCATTATTAGATAAATTAAAAACATATGAAAATATTTCTGAAGTAAGTCCTGTTGCAGAATTTCCAAGTGAAATAAGTGAGAGTGGTGGATCTGGTCTTTTAGTCGATACGCGTATTGTTGAACCAGCTTATTTTAGATTATCTGGTATGTCTTCCAACTTGGGAGCATTACCAATTGAAGGAGAAAAAGCTTTATTAATATCTAGCCAAACATTGATACCTCTTGGTTTTAAAGTTGATGAAACTTCTTTAAACAAAGATTTAAGTTTCAAAGTTTTTTATCAAGATGATAAAAATAATGTCTCTGATGAAGCCACTTCTGTCACTCCTTTGAAGATAAAAGGTATTATTACTGATGAATCAATGGCACCTACGACTATTATTTTCTCAGATTCTCTCACAAAGCAGCCTCCTTTTTATAGTAAGATACTTGTGAAAGCTAAAGATATTAATGTTTTAGAAGCACTTCGTGATAAATTATTAGGGGAAGGATTTTTAGTTTCTGCTCATATAGATCTTGTGACACAAGCTCGTAAGATCACTAATATAATAACTATTATTTTAGGTGTTTTTGGAATAACAGCTTTAGTGGTTTCTGCTATTGGAATGTTTAATACAATGCTCGTTGGTTTTCTCGAACGTATTTATGAAGTTGGAATTTTAAAATCTCTTGGCGCTACCGATTCAGATGTCCGTAATTTATTTTTAGTTGAAGCTTCTCTTATGGGATTTTTGGGTGGAGCTGGAGGTATTATTGTCGGCATAGGTGGAGGTAAAGTTTTGAATTTATTGCTTAGTGTTTTAGCTTCAAAATTTGGTGGTAATGCTATCGAACTTTTCATTATACCTTGGTGGTTTATTTTACTTATCTTAGGTTTTTCTATTTTCATTGGTTTTGTTTCTGGTTGGTGGCCAGCACATAGAGCAGCTGGTTTATCTCCAAAAGAAGCCTTCACTAAAAGATAAATATTTTGATAAGTTGTGTTATATTAAAAGTATGGATTTAAAACATATCAGAAATTTTTCTATAATTGCACACATTGACCATGGTAAAAGTACCTTGGCAGATAGGATGCTTGAAATAACGCATACTATTCCAGAACGTAAAATGCGTGATCAAGTGTTGGATTCTATGGAGCTTGAGCGTGAACGAGGAATTACTATCAAGATGCAACCAGTTAGAATGGAATATGCTTTTCTAGGTAGCAATTATATACTCAATTTAATAGACACACCCGGACATATAGACTTTTCATATGAGGTTTCTCGTGCCCTGAAGGCCGTAGAAGGCTCTATATTACTAGTTGATGCTACTCAGGGTGTTCAGGCTCAAACTCTTACTACTCTCAATATGGCTCGTGAGGGAGGGCTTAAAATTATCCCTGTTTTGTCAAAGATTGATTCACCATTGGCGAGAGTGGAAGAAGTAAAAAAAGAAGTTATTGAACTTTTAAATTGTAATCCCGATGAAATTCTTTTTGTTTCTGGAAGAACAGGTGAGGGAGTAGAAAATTTATTAGGAGAGATTATAAAACGTATTCCACCACCAATAGAGACTTATCATGGTGATAATATTTTGCGTGCATTAGTTTTTGATTTTAAATATTCAAATCATAAAGGTGTTATTGTTTTTATAAGATTGCTAGATGGTAAAGTAAAAAAAGGTGAAAGCTTAATTTTTTCAGTATCAGGTGAAAAATTTAATTCACTTGAAGTTGGAACATTTTCTCCAGAAGAAACTCCACGTGAATATCTTTCTGCTGGAGATACAGGCTATATTGTGACAGGTATTAAAAGACCAGGTATAGCTTCAGTCGGAGACACTATCACGAGAGAAAAAAATCCATTGCCAGCTTTGTCTGGTTATATGCAACCAATGCCTGTAGTTTGGGCATCTGTTTTTCCAGAAGATGCAGATGATTTTATAGAGCTTAAATCAGCATTGGGAAAGTTGAGACTTTCTGATTCATCTTTTTCTTATGAAGAAGAATCAAGTGGTTCTCTTGGGCGTGGTTTTAGATGTGGTTTTTTGGGCATGCTTCATTTAGAAATTATTACAGAAAGATTAAAAAGGGAATTTAATTTAAAATTAGTTATAACGACACCATCTATTACTTATGAAGTGACAATGGTAAATGGTAAAAAAGAAAAAATATATTCACCTTATTTTTTCCCTGATGATGGATTGATAAAAACTGTGCTTGAACCTTGGGTGCAGTTGAAAATAATCTCTCCGGTAAAATATATTGGTAATATCATACAACTTCTTTTTGATCATGAAGGGGAAGTCGGAGAGACGGATAACTTTGGTAATAATCGTTCTTCTATCGCTGTTAAAATGCCATTGCGAGAACTTATGCGTAATTTTTTTGATGAATTAAAAAGTGTCTCTTCTGGTTATGGTTCTATCTCTTATGAGATAGGGGAAATGCGTGAAGCAAATGTGACACGTCTTGATCTCATAGTAGCTGATGAAGTTGTTCCAGCTTTTTCTAGAGTTGTTTCAAAAAAAAGAGCAGAAGAAGAGGCAGAAGAAGCAGTAGAAAAATTGGCAGAATTATTGCCTAGACAAATGTTTTCTTTAAAAATTCAAGGTAAAGCATTAGGGCGTATTATTTCTTCTCGATCTCTTTCTGGTATGAAAAAAGACGTCACTCAACATATGTATGGTGGAGACATAACTCGTAAAATGAAACTTCGAGAAAAACAAAAGAAAGGTAAGAAGAAAATGAAAGAACGTGGAAAAGTGAACATTCCACAAGATGTCTTTTTAAAGATGATGCGTAAAGGAGATAATTAGTTTATTTTGCTTGAAATAAAGGAGAATAAAGCAATATCATACTAATTATGATTAAACCACAAAGCACCGCCCATGCAATCTGAATTTTCTTTTGATGTTTCTTGTTGAAAAACATATAATATATAGTATCACATCTATGGCAAGTTTTCAAAAAAAGGGAAAATTTAAACAAGTAATGCAATCCAAGCCTTTTTTGGTTTTTTTAGGTGTTTTAATTTTGATTTTTATCTATAGTATTTTTGGTTTTGTGAATAAAATGCAGGATACTGTAAAAAATAGAGAACTTGTAGAAGAAAAAATAACAGAATTAGAAAAATCAAAAGAAAAATTTAATTCTGATATAAGTAAATTAAAAACAGAAAATGGAGTAGAAGAAAATATTAGAGAAAAATTTGGTTTAGTTAAAGATGGGGAAAATATGATTTTAGTGATAGATGATAAAAACAAGACAGAAGGGGAAAATAAGCCTAATTCTCAAGGTTTTTTCTCTTTTTTAAAGAATTGGTTTAAATAGAATATATGATATAATTAAAGTATGAAAATAGCATTTTTTGAGGTATTTAAAACTGAAGAAAAAATTATTAAAGATTTTTTTAAAGAACATGACGTTATTTGTTTTGAAGAAAAATTAAATGAGGAGACTTCTTTTGAGGCTAGAGAAGCAGAAGTTATTTCAATTTTTATTAACTCTGAAATAAATCAAAATATTATTGATAGTTTACCGAACTTAAAGTTTATAGCTACTCGTTCTACCGGGTATGATCATATAGATCATAAATATGCAGAGAGTAAAGGAATAAAAGTTTCAAATGTCCCAGCTTATGGCACACATACTGTGGCGGAATACACTTTCGCGCTACTTTTATCTTTGTCGAGGAAGATTTATATTGCTTGCAATCACTTAAAACAAGATGCGGATTTTAGTATTTCCGCTTTACAAGGTTTTGATTTATATAAAAAGACTATTGGCATTGTTGGTACAGGGAAGATTGGTAAGAATGTAATTAAAATTGCTAAAGGTTTTGGTATGAATGTTGTTGCTTTTGATTTGTATCCAGACTTAGAATTTGCGAAAGAAAATAATTTTGAATATAAAAATTTGAATGATCTAGTTGCTGAATCAGATGTTTTGAGTCTTCATATTCCTTATACAAAAGAAAACTACCACTTGATTAATAAAAAAGTTATTTCTGAAATGAAAAAAGGAATGTATCTTATCAATACAGCTAGAGGTGAGCTTATAGACACAGATGCTCTTATTTGGGGTCTTGAATCAAAGGTCATTGGTGGTGCTGGGCTTGATGTTTTAGAAAGTGAAAGAGAATTAAAAACAGAGCTTGAAGTACTTTCTCATATTTATAAAGCTGAAAAGGTTAAAGATTATAAAACACTTCTTGAAGATCGTGTACTTATTGATATGCCAAATGTCATCGTTAGTCCGCATATTGCTTTCTTTTCTAAAGAGGCCGAAGACGGAATTGTAAAAGTTACAATGGATAATATTAATGGTTTTATAAATAATAATCTAATAAATTTAGTTAAATAAAAAATAAATTAAATGAGTGAAAGACTAATTAAAAATTTTGATGAACTTGCGATAACACCGAATCGTAAAATAGCATTAGAAATAATGGAAGCTGGTCTTAATTCTATAAATACCGAAAAAGTGATCAATTCTTCTATTTTTTTTTCAAATAATATTTTAAATATTAAAGGAAAGGAATTTAATTTAAATAAATTTAAAAATATAAAAGTTGTTGGTTTTGGCAAATCTTCCTGTGAAGCAGCTTTAGCATTAGAGAAAATATTAGGGTCTAAAATTTCTGGAGGTGTTGTCATAGGACTTAGTAAAGTTTCTTGTAAATATATTGAAACTTTTGCCGGCACACATCCTAGGCCATCTAGCCAAAATATAGAAGCTGGTCAAAAAATATTTGATTTGATAAATAATTCTAAAGAAGATGATTTAATCATTACTCTCGTTTCTGGAGGTGGTTCTGCTTTATTATGTTATCCAGAAAGTGAATGTATTGAAGGTGCAAAATTATATGATGCATTTTTGAAAGCTGGTAAAACAATATCTGAAGTTAATACAGTTAGAAAACATTTGTCTTTCTTAAAAGGTGGTGGTTTAGCAAAAATAGCTTATCCTGCAACGGTTGTTGGACTTATTTTTTCAGATGTACCGGGAGATATTTTTGAAAATGTGGCTTCTGGCCCGACTTATAAAGATGAAACGACATTGGAAGATGTGGAGAAGATTATTATAGAAAATAATTTAGGAGATTTTAATTTAATTGAAACACCTAAAGAAAATAAATATTTTGAAAATGTTTTTAATTTTGTTTTAGTTTCAAATAAAACAGCTGTAGAAAATATGGCACAAAAAGCAAAAGAATTTAATTTAGAAGCAAATATTATTTCTACGGAATTGTATGATGAAATTAATATTGCTCTGGATAAAATATTTCAAAAACCCTTCGCTGGCTTTGTTGAACTGGCCGCTGGTGAACCAAGTATTATGGTTCCTAAAAATGCTGGTAAGGGTGGAAGAAATCTTCATATGGGGCTTACCGTAATAAAAAATAAAATGGAAATCATAGGTGATGATTCTGTGTTTATTTCTTTTGCTTCTGATGGTATGGATAATAGCGATGCGGCAGGAGCAATCATAGACAAAAAAACAATAGAGAAAATAGAAAAATTAGGAATAAATATAAATGAGTATTTAAAAGATTTTAATTCTTATCCAGTTTTTGAAAAATCAGGTGATATTATTATGACTGGTCCAACTGGTGCAAATGTTTCTGATCTCATGATTCTTTTAACTAAAAAATAAAATATGCAAAATCAAATTACAAAAATTTTGGCAGAAGAAATAAAAGATTCAAGGGAGAATCCGACTATTAAAGTGTCTGTATGGTGTGCTGATGTGTCAAATAGTTTTTCTATTCCTTCTGGAGCCTCTACAGGAGCTCACGAAGCACATGAATTGAGAGACGAAGATGGTAAGGGAGTAAAAAATGCGATAGAAAAAATAAACAAAATAATTACTCCAAAATTAATTGGTCAAGACATTTTAAATCAAAAAGAAATAGATAGAATAATGATTGAATTAGATGGTACACCCAATAAGGAAAATTTAGGTGGAAATTCTATTATTGGTGTTTCTATAGCTTGTGCTAAAACAGCAGCAAAAGTTTCTGGTGTTGAAGTATATGAACATCTGCGTATTTTAAGTGAGATAAAACCTTCTAGAAAAATTCCACATCTTTATATGAATTTGATAAATGGAGGTAAACATGCAAAAAATGATTTAGCTTTTCAAGAATATCATGTTGTTTCTGACACTGATGATGCAAAAGAAGCAGTAGAAATAGGGATTAAAATTCAAGATTCTTTAAAAGAAATAATTCTTAAAGAATTAGATGAAAAGTCTTTAGTGTTGGGTGATGAAGGTGGTTATGCTCCACAAATAAGTGATATAAGAAAACCATTAGAATATTTGAGCATAGCAATTAAAGAAAATAATTTAGAAAATAAAGTACGACTTGCATTAGATGTGGCTTCTTCTTCATTTTATAAAGATGGAAAATATAAAGTTGATGGAAAAGAAATCACAAAAGATGAGTTGATGAGTATTTATAATTCTTTAATTACTGAATTTAATTTAATTTCTATTGAAGATCCTTTTGATGAAGAAAGTTTCGAAGATTTTAAAAATTTGAAAGATGCTAATGAAAATTTATATGTAGTTGGTGATGATTTAACTGTGACGAACAAAGTTTTACTTGAAAAGGCAATTAAAGAAGTAAGTATAAATGCAATGATTATAAAGCCAAATCAAATAGGCACCTTGACGGAGACACTTGAAACTATGAGAATTGCAAGAGAGAATAATATTGAATTAATTGTCAGTCATAGAAGTGGGGAAACTGACGATGACTTTATTGCTGATTTAGCTTATGCATTCCAATGTTTTGGATTAAAAGCTGGTTCTCCCAAAAAATCTGAAAGAATGATAAAATACAAGAGGTTAATTGAAATTCAAGAAAGTCTTTAAATTTTTTATTAATTATTATTAATTTGCCCCGATATGGCGGGGTTTATAAAATCATATGGTAGAAGAAAAAAAAGTGAGTTATGTAAAGTGGTATAAAGAAGTAAATATTGATGATGTTGGTAGTGTGGGTGGGAAAAATGCTGCATTAGGAGAAATGTATTCTAATCTTGTGCCACTTGGAGTAAATATACCAGATGGTTTTGCTCTTACAGCTGATGCGTATCGTCACTTTTTTAAAGATACAGGTTTGGATGAAAAGATAAAAGGAATTTTATCAGATTTAAATACAAAAGATATTCGTAATCTTCAAGTTCGTGGCAAACTCGTTCGTGAAGCTATTTTGAAAGAAACATTACCACAAGATTTAAAAGATATTATTAAAAAATATTATATAGAATTAGGTAAAAAATATGGTAAAGACCCAGATGTTGCTGTTCGTTCTTCTGCTACTGCTGAAGATTTGCCAGGGGCCTCATTTGCTGGACAACAAGAAACATATTTAAATATTCATGGCATTGAAAACGTTTTAATTGCTACAAAAAAATGTATAGCTTCACTGTTTACTGATAGAGCTATTTCATACCGCACAGATAAAGGGTTCTCACATTTTGATGTTGCTCTTTCTGTGGGAATACAATGTATGGTGCGTTCTGATCTTTCTTCTTCGGGGGTAGCATTTACTATAGACACTGAGACAGGTTTTGACAAAGTTATTATTGTCACTAGTATTTATGGTCTTGGAGAATATATCGTTCAAGGTAAAGTCATTCCTGATGAATATATAGTTTTTAAACCATCATTAGATAATGGTGCTAAGCTTCCAATTATTTCAAAGAGTATTGGTAAGAAAAACATTAAACTTGTTTATGCAAAAAATGGTACTAAAGAAGAGAAAGTTTCCTTGCAAGATCAACAAAAGTTCTGTCTTACAGACGAAGAAGTTATAAAGCTTTCAAAGTGGTGTTATGAAATAGAAAAATATTTTTCTAAAAGACATGGACACTATCAACCTATGGATATAGAATGGGCAAAAAATGGTAAAACAAATGAACTTTTTATTGTTCAAGCTCGTCCTGAGACTGTGGCTTCTGCTGAAGATAAAAATATATTAAAAGAATATCAATTGAAAGGCACTAGCAAAATTCGTGTGAAAGGTATTGCCGTAGGTTCAAAAATTGGTGCTGGAAAAGTTCGTGTTTTGAGTAGTGCCAAAAATATTAATGCTTTTAAAAAGGGTGAAGTTTTAGTGACTAAAATTACAGATCCAGATTGGGAACCTATAATGAAAATTGCGAGTGCTATCGTCACAGATGAAGGGGGACGTACATCTCATGCTGCTATTGTGTCACGTGAATTAGGAATACCTTGTATTGTTGGTTCTGGTAATGCAACAAAAGTATTAAAAACTGGACAAGAAGTCACAGTAGATTGTTCCTCTGGAAACGTCGGTAATGTGTTTGATGGTATTTTGCCATTTAAAATAAATGAACATCACTTAGATAAGATACCAAAAATAGATACAAAAATAATGGTGAATATTGGTTCCCCAGATGAAGCTTTTAAAAATTATAATCTTCCAGCGCAAGGTGTAGGCTTGGGTAGGCTAGAGTTTATCATTGCTTCACATATTGGTGTTCATCCAAATGTTTTAATTGATTATAAAAAATTAAAACAAGGCAAGAAAACTCCAGAGATACAAAAGGTTCTTAAAAAGATTGATGAGCTTACTCCATTATACAAAGACAAAACACAATATTATGTAGATAATCTAGCATTAGGAATTGCAAAAATAGGAGCTACATTTTTCCCAAATAAAGTTATAATTCGTTTTTCTGATTTTAAGACGAACGAATATCGCACATTGTTGGGCGGTGAGATGTATGAACCACATGAAGAGAACCCAATGATTGGTTGGCGTGGAGCATCAAGATATTATGATCCAAAATTTAAAACGGCTTTTGGTCTTGAGTGTGTAGCGATGAAACGTGTTCGTGAAGATATGGGTCTTACAAATGTTATTCCTATGATTCCATTTTGTCGAACACCGGAAGAAGGTAAAAAAGTTGTGGAAGTAATGAAAGAGTATGGACTTGATCGTGCAAAAGATAAAACTCTTCACATCTATGTGATGTGTGAAATTCCATCAAACATAATGTTGGCAGATGAATTTCTTGAAGTTTTTGATGGTATGTCTATAGGATCTAATGATTTGACTCAACTCACATTAGGACTTGATCGAGATTCTGGGATAGTTACTCATATCGCAAATGAAAATAATGGTGCCGTAAAAAAGCTTGTGGCTCAAATCATTCATAAATGTAAAGAAAAAGGGAAATATATTGGTATTTGCGGGCAAGCACCTTCTGATTATCCAGAATTTGCAAAGTTCTTAGTAGATGAAGGGATAGAGAGCATGTCACTCAATCCCGACACAGTTATCAAAATTATTATGGCTCTTGGCGAAAAACAAAATAAAAAAGTATAATATATAAATGACCACACTTATAATATCTCAAACTATATTCTATATTGTATCGTCGATTGCAATAATTGTCGTAGGTGTATTGCTTATGATCGTGATATATTATTTGATCTGTATTTTAAGAGATACCCGCAATATTTCTAACGATATAAAACAAACTTATCATAAAGCAAAGAAAAGTGTAAAAAAAATTATTAGTTCAATAAAAAGTAAATAAAAATTATGAAAAAACAAATAAAAAAAGAAGAAAAGAGTAGCAAATTTTTGAGTGGAGCATTGATAGGAGCAGCATTGGGTGTCGCAGCAGGACTTTTCGCTACATCAAAAACAGGGAAGGAAATGAGTGGGGAAGTGAAAAATAAAATGGCGGAATTTTATAAAACTATTGCTCCTCAATTAAAGAAAGCTCAAAAAATGGGAGAACAAGAATATAAAGCTTTCGTTAAAAATGCAGCATTAAAATACAATAAAAACAAAACACTCTCTGATGGTCAAGTAAATGATCTTATAAAAGAAGCTCATTCTTCTTGGAAACATTTAAAGAAACATCTTTAAAATAAAAAACACACAGATTTTTGCTGTGTGTTGATGCGGTCGTAGTTTAGTGGTAGAACTGGTGCTTCCCAAGCATCGGGCGCGAGTTCGATTCTCGCCGGCCGCACAAATTTAAAAAACAAATATAAATAGAAACTGCCTGTAGAAGCGCAGCTTCTACAGGCAGTAATGATTGCCTAAAAACGGTTTACTTCATCAAAGACATTTTTTTTGTCTGAATGAAGCTACCGGATTGAATCCGATAGATATAAACACCACTTGGCAGATTTGAAGCGTTGAATGTTGCTTCATAAATGCCAGTCGATTTTTCCTCATTTACCAATGTCGCAACTTCTTTTCCGAGAATATCGTAAACTCTGAGAGTTACGAAACCGGAAGTTGGAATTGCAAAGCTGATTTTTGTTGAAGGATTGAACGGATTCGGATAATTCTGATTCAATTTGAATGTTGTCGGAAGTTTTTTTTCTTCCGCGACACCAGTAGTTGAATTTATTACCAATGTTCTTCCTTCATTCACGGTCCCAGTTAATTCAACTGGTGTATCTGCTATAAGAATTGGATTACCACTTATACCTGCTTGTTCTACAAAGTAGATATTTTTATCTACTTTTTTGAACATTGAGGCGCTGCTAGTAATGTTGTTTATTGATGTTCTTTGAACCAAATCACCATTAGTAATTTTTTCATCAGTATATAAACCCCATTTATTGTTCGGCATTTTTTGCCAAGTTGCAGTTACAGCAGTAAGCTTCCCACAGCAATTACCATATTGGTAATTTTGCCAGATTGGCATGTACGCATTAGGATCGTTAATTAGATTAAATTCTAAATACGTATCATATGTATTCGGAATGCCGTCTCCACTAAGGTCATCTTTGATCCTTAGTGTATCATTTATTAATGATGACGGAACGCCATTCATCTGAAATGATAATATCGCGTCGGAAACATCTCTTTTTCCATCTGCATTCAAGTCGCCGTAGCTATTTCTAGGCAGATTTATCACAGTGCAGGATGACTCTTCAATGATCCAACTGTTTGTCCCATCATATGCTTGCATGTTTAGTCCAGCTACTACGCTACCGGACAAGTTGGCTGGTACAAACATATATAAATTTCCTAGATTGAAATCATTGTTATAATAGTTAACCGGATCACCAACTGCAATGAAGTGCAGCGAAGAATCAGTATTAATATAATTAGATTCAATCCAGTTCATTCTCCAGAAATTATCACCTAAATAAAAATTTATTGGAGAAAATCCAAGAGGAGACTTTTGTATTTTTAGTTCAAACCCATTTATACTATAAGTATTTCCGATTATTGGAAAACTTACAAATGTCCCGGCACCTACAGCCCTCCCTTGTATAAAAAGAAAAGGTTGTGGTTGTACATAAACTGTAAAATAAGCAGTTACAACTTCATGTGTTATGGAATTGACTCCATATAACCCATAAGTTGTTGTTGCTAACAGAACTCCGGTATAAAAAGAACCTGAATTTTGTTTTGGACCTGACATAGGCCACAAATCGTTTCCAGTACCACCATTGCCATATAGGCTTGTGGTGTTGTTTGAATTCCAATGCAAGGTAGTTGAACCACCGTATGGAATGTTGCTATTATCTGCTACCAACGTAATGGTAGCGACCGTTGTTTGAGCAAAAATGCTCAACGAAGAGAAAAATACGAATAGAAACAGAAAAAACGCTTTCATAACAGCTCCAAAATAATTAGTTAATGAATTTATTTAAGCAGGGAATATCCCCACTAATTTAAGGGTCAAATGGAAATCTGCGCCCTCAAGTTGGTGAGAATATACCCAATATTGTCAATGTACTTATTATTTATATATTATATCATTTCATATAAAAAAGTCAAGATTAGGCAAAAATTTAGCCCACCTTATAAAAGGCGGGCCAACACAGCATTTTATTTAGATGCTACAAATTAATGATTTATTGAAAATATTCCTGAATTACAAAAAATTTTTGGATTATAATCATTTTCAACTAAAATCATGATTTTAAAATTATCCCCAAATGTAATCGTTGAAGGATTGCCTGATTCATTTGAGATAGGAAGACTGTCGGGTATGATCCAATAATATTCCCCTGAATTTCTTATATATAAAGCAATAGGGTATTCATACCCTAGCTTATTTAATAATATAGAAATCTTAGAGACATTTTGGCTGGACCACTTTATCCTAACAGTGTCTCCGGTTTTGTAACTTGCTCCTTCTTTTGGAGAAAGAATAGAAGAGATAGAAGGATAAATGATTGAAACCTTTTGGCCAGTTATAGTATCAGATTTAATACTAGAGGCGGAAATTATTTTTGTGCCAGCAACATTAAGTGAAGTGACAAGAGAGCCGGAAGGAAAATTAAGGATATCTACGTAGAAGTCGATGACTTTTTTTGTTCCTGCTTCAATCATGAAGGAAGTGGTAAAACTTGAAGTTGGTGAAAAACTTCCAATAGTGGAGCCTGTCTGAATTCCATCCATAAACAACTTTATGTTTTGGAAGTTTGAATAGTAAACTCCTTCTAGGCTGGAAACAATAGTTATGTTATTAACTTTTACTGGTTCTTTTGTATTATTTATTAACACAAAAGAAGCGATTTTTGCCGAGAGTGTATTCGGGGCAAAGATAGCATCTCCATAGCTGCTGTTTTTTTGAACAGAAAAGTTGTCCGAAATTACTGGCGCAATAACAGGATTTGAGTCCTGTTTGTTACATGATACAAAGCCCACTGATAGAGTTAATGACAGTACAAAAAAGAACTTTTTCATAACAGCTCCAAAATTATTTGTGATATTTTTATTTGAATGAGAAGTATTCCCATTAATTTAATGGTGAAATATGAATTTACACCCCCAAATGAATGAGAATATTCTCTGTATGTCAATATACTTTTATCTATATATAATATGTCATTTTTTACGAAAAAGTCAAGTTTGTTCAAATTTTAAGCCCTATTGTTGTAAATCAATAGGGCTTTGATATGTTTTAAAAATGTTATTTAACCAGAAGCATTTTTCTGGTTTGAGAAAAATTAGTAGTTGTAATTTTGTAAACATAGACACCACTTGGAAGGTATGAAGCATTGAATTTAACTTCATAATTTCCGGTTGACTTTTCTTTGTTTACAAGTGTTGCAACTTCTTTGCCTAGGACATCATAAACTTTTAAATTTACAAAACTGGAGCTTGGAAGCTGATAACTGATAGTTGTTGAAGGATTAAACGGGTTCGGATAATTTTGATCCAATTTGAAAAAAGCTGGTGTTGTTTTTCCTTCAGTCTTTGATGTCAAAACAACAGAACTTTGAGCATTTATAGTTCCTGAAATAGAAATTTCCTCCTTTTTTGCTTCATGAACTACAATTTTAAAATTACTGTTTTCAGAATTTACAAAAGACAGTTTTGTACTTTCGCTTCCAATGTTCATAGAACTATAAACATTTTCTGGATTTTCAACCCAAGCTCTTTTTGGAAGTTTTAGATCCAAATCTCCATTTGTTGGTATATCATTAAGGGTCAAGATAACTGTGTTGTTTGATTCTTGAATTGTAAAATTTTCAGAATTAATAGCTTGGACATAAGTTTCAGATGTATCATTTCCAGTTTCAACAGGATATTTGTTAATCCTTTTAAAAAGTTTCCACATACGGTGTTTAGCATCATTGCTATTCACTTGGAAATTTCCATCGAGATCTAGGTAAGTTTTTTCTCTGTCTGACACAATAATCTTGCCTGATGATACATCTAAGATATTAAGAACATCTAGGATACCATTTTCTCCACCCAAAACTCCATTATTAAAAATAGTTAGCACACTAGAACCCTTTTCGGGGTTGGACTGTTGATGATCTTTGTTTATGAATATCGCTGATTCCCAAAACAAAAATAATTGCGAGCTATCATTTAAGTTATTTTCTACCTGTATTTTAAAACTTACAGGTGAAAATTCTCCATGGATTGGGGAACTTAAAACAAGACCCCAATGCAACTTTTGAGCATTTATTTCCAATGGATCATTAGAAAATATTGGAGATTGATTCTTCCCCCAAATTGAATAATTCTCAAGTTTTACATCACCAACGAAGTAAATTTTATTAGAACTTAATACTGTTGCTTCAACAGCAGATAAATTATCGGAACATAAGCTTATGGGTATCTGATAATATCCACCAGCTACAACACTACAATTACTAATTCTTGCATACTCTGGGATACTTTGAGTAAAAATATTCAGAGATAATACAAAGAATAACCAAAAAAAATTTCTCATAACAGTGCTCCTTTTTATTGTTTTCAATGTATTTTAATTCCTTATAAATTATATCATTCAGAAATTAACTTTTGCAAAGTGTTTTTTGAATATATTTATATAGAAAATATGAATATTTGTAGAATCTATTGTGGGGTGATATAATAAGTGTAATTAAAAGTTAATTTATAGAAAAAAGCATGAAAAATGTAACAATTTATTCAACACCATCTTGCCACTTTTGCCACTTAGCGAAAGATTTTTTTAAGTCTAACAATGTAGCTTATACAGAATATGATGTAGTAAGTAATCTTGAAAAAAGGAAAGAAATGGTAGAAAAAAGCGGGCAAATGGGTGTACCTGTAATCACCATAGATGAAAGTCTTGTTGTTGGTTTTGATAAACCTCAAATAGCAAAATTGCTAGGACTTATATAGATAAATTTGTGCTACAAATAATTTTTTGTCGTCACAAAAAATTTTCGCAGCCCGCCCCTCGTAGTTTTGCGTACTCGCAAAACATTACTGCGGTCGCACAAAAGCGAAAAAGACTGAAGCAGTTCAGTCTTTTTAATTACGCTTTTGTGCCCTCACTCCGAATCGAACGGGGATCTATTCCTTAGGACGGAACTGTTCTATCCATTGAACTATGAGGGCTTTTTAACCTTGAACCTATATAATTTAGCACAAAAAGTCATAATTTAAAAATTGGCTTTTGAAATAAGTTATGATAAAATGCCTTTATGGATAGAGAAGCTAAACAATTACTTCAAGCTACACTTGCTTTGGCTGAAGAAAACAATAAACTTCTTCATAAGATTAGAGGTGTCCAAAAGAGGGAAACTCTATGGCAGGTTTTGAAGATAGTTGTAGTAATAGCTATTACGCTTGGAGCATTTTATTATATAGATCCATATTTGAATAAATTAGTGGATATGTATAATTCAGTTTCTGGTGTACAAGAAAAAATAAACAGTAGTCCTTTGCAGGATCTGTTAAAAAAATTATAAAATGCCGAGGTAGCTCAGTTGGTAGAGCGCTCCCCTGAAGAGGGATAGGTCACCAGTTCAATTCTGGTCCTCGGCACAAATTAAAAAGACTGCATAATTTATGCAGTCTTTTTAATTATTTATTAGAGTGATTTTACTTTGATGCTGTTCTTTTTATCTTTATCTACTTTTTGTATTTTAATAGTTAGTAGACCATGTTTTTCTGTGGCTTCAACTTCTTCTGGCTCAACTTCTTGTGGAAGAAGAATAGTACGAGAGAATTTACCCCAGTAAAGTTCCTTTATGAAATAATTTTCTTCGTCTATATTTCTATTTTCTTCTCTTTTGCCTTTAATAGTGATCACGTCTCTTGCGATAGTGAGTTCTAAATCATCTGGTTTAACCCCAGCGACCATTGTTTGTACTATTATGTCTGTGGGTGTTTGATAAACATCTACAGTTAATTCCATTTCTTCATTTTCTTCTTCCATCCAACCATTGCCGACTCCTTTAACTCCTTTTTGAGTTATTTGTATCTCTTCCTCTTCGACGTGG
>CAIMAO010000009.1 GCA_903838985.1 uncultured bacterium
AAAAAATTTAATAATAATGTTTAATTTTTTACTTAACCCGCGTTGATTTTTTAACGGGACAAGTGTTATTATTATAACATATTATAAATTTATAAAAATAATTTTATGAAAATAAAAATAACATTTATTTTGGTGTTTTTGTTTGTACTTTTCGGATTTAAAACAGCTTATGCAGAAGTAATTATAAATGAAGTGATGTATAACCCAACCGATGGAAGTGGACATGAATGGATTGAAATCTATAATAATGGTAATGAACAAGTTAATTTAGATGGTTGGAGATTTTTTAATAGTGAAAGTAGCTCTGCTCCTCTTAGGACTTCTAGTTCTTTTATTTTAGAACCAAATAGCTATGCTTTGATAACTGGTAGTAATAGTTTGGTTTCTTTTTCTGGTCAAATATTTACTTCCTCTCAATTTTCTCTTCCCAATGATAGTTCCAAGTATGGTACATATAAAGGTGTTTATTCTGATGCAAATAAAACGACAGGTAATTCAATTACCTACGATACAGGATTAGGTGCAAATGGAGATGGTAATTCTTTACAACTTGTAAATGGCACTTGGATCGCAGCAACTCCTACCCTTGGTATAGTAAATCAATCTTCGTCAAACGATAATAACGATAACAATGAAAATCCAGGTTCTAACACCACAACTACTACTGTTTCTGGAAATGGAAATATTTTAACAAAGACTGTTGAACCAAAACAAAAAGTAATTGAAAATCCCACTATGAAAGCAAAAATTTTGGCTAATAATTTAGCTTTTTCAGGAGAGCCATTTGGAATGCAAGCTAATATTTTAGGATATTCAAATGAAAAAGTTGTTTTAGGAAAAGCATATTGGAATTTTGGAGATGGTAGTTCTTTTGAACAAATAAATAATTTTGAAAAGTTTTATCATACCTATTATTATCCAGGTGAATATATTCTATCGTTTGAATATTATTTATATTCTTTTTCACAAAATCCTGAAGTTACAAGTAAGATGACAATCAAAGTTCTTCCCACCACTGTTGTTATTTCTAAAATAGGGGATACAAAAGATTTTTTTATTGAGCTCACTAATAATGCTACTTCTGATATGGATATTTCTAATTGGACTATTCGGGCGGGTGGAAAAACTTTTCTACTACCCAGAAATAGTATGATTATGTCTAAAAACAAGATGACCATTTCTGGTAAAATTACTGGATTTACATATGGCGATCAGTATAATTTAAAACTTTTTTCAGGAACAGGTGAATTAGTTTTTGATTATAATAATAAATATATCCCGGTTAGAAATTTTAGTAGTCAAAATAAACAAATTCAAACAGTAAGTACAAACAACAGTACAGCAACTGTTGCTTATGCATCAGAAAATCCGGTTTCTGATTTAGAAGCTTCTCCAGCCTTAAGTGATACCAACAATAAGAATCCAAATAAATCATATTTCTTTTTCTGGGGTTTTGTTGTACTATTATTTGTCTCTGGCGGGGGAGTTTATTATCTCCGTCAAAGAAAAAATGTCTCAAAAGTCGGGGACGATTTTAAAATAATAGATGAATAAATATGTTTAAAAATTTTTTACTTAAAAAAATGTTGAGGACGCAAGGTGTGCCTGAAGCGCAAATAGATATGGTCATTACGATGATGGAAAAAAATCCAGAATTATTCAAAAAGATTGCCGAAGAAATCCAAGCGAAAATAAAAGGAGGGATGGACCAACAATCAGCTTCGATGGAGATAATGGGGGAATATCAAGAAGAATTAAAGAAATTAGTGTAAAATAGTGAATAGATTATTAATCTATTCAGAAATTTTTATTTTAAGATTCTTTTGTTATAAATAATTTTACATATTATAATACTTGTTTCAAAAATTATTATCGTCGGAATAATAGTTATCAAATGACTAAACATGTCTGGTGGCACTACCATACCAACACTTAAAACTATTCCCATATAAACCCACCCGCGTTTTTTTACCACACTATATGGATTTATAAGTTTCCAATAGGTGCCTATTGCCATAACAAGAGGTATTTGAAAAATAATTGCAGTGATAGTAATTAATGAAAGTAAAAAACTTATATAACTTTGGGCTGTTATAAGATTTTCAACGCCAAAAACTTTTATGCCAAAAAGTATTTTTACCATAATTGGTGCAATTATGAAATATGTGTAAAGAACAGCTAAAATAGCAAGAGAAATAGAGCTTAAAACGAATAATAAAATCTTAGAGGTGTTTTGTTTTTTAAAAGCTGGAGTTATAAATTTAAAAACTAACCAACTTACTACTGGCAAAGAAATCAAAAATCCAACCAGAAAATCTATTTTAAAAATAAAAACAATTGGATCAACAATAGAGGTAAAAACAAGCTGTCTGCCGTGCAAGGGTAAAAAAAA
>CAIMAO010000010.1 GCA_903838985.1 uncultured bacterium
ATGCACTGAAGCCTTTAAGATAATAGAACAAGAATATCAATTCTACAAAAGAATGAATCTACCCATACCTCACTTATGTCCTAACTGTAGACACTACGCTAGACTAAAACAAAGAAACCCTCTTAAACTCTGGCATAGACAATGTATGAAAGAAGGTTGCACGAATGAATTTAAAACTTCCTATGCTCCAGATCGTCCTGAGATTGTTTACTGTGAGAGGTGTTATCAGCAGGAAGTATATTAGCCCTTGGATGGTTTATTAACATTAAAAATATTGACCTTTAGGGAAATCTTTAGTAAGATAAGTTATCTTGATGAGTGATCAAAAAAACGAAAAAATTTTAACTGCGAGGGGAATTGTCACAGAATCGTTGCCCTCTACTTTGTTTAGAGTAAAAATTGACGATAAAACAGAGGGAGAAAAAGAAATTCTTGCATATCTAGGAGGGAAAATGCGTATGCATAGAATTAAAGTTTTAATCGGAGATTCAGTTGAAGTTGTATTAGATCCGTATGGCGGAAAGGGAAGAATTATTAAAAGGTTGTAATTTTTTTAAGAATGGTGTATTATATCAGATATAGTTTATGAAAAGTTTAAAACATTAGAAAATAAGGGTTTTCCCCTTGTTTTTGTCTTGTTTTGAGAAAGTTTATTATTTTTTATGAGAATTAGATCAACAGTAAAAAAAATATGCGACAATTGTAAAATGGTTAAACGTGCCAGACATTTGCGCGTTATTTGTTCTAATCCTAAACATAAGCAAAAACAATAATTTATGAGAATACTTGGAATAACAGTGCCAGATGAAAAAAGACTCGAGATTGGTTTAACCTGCCTTTTTGGTATTGGTGTTTCTACTGCTAGAAAAATTTTAAAACAAGTTAATATTGATGCTGGTAAAAAAGCAAAAGATTTGACACCTGATGAAGAAAATAAAATTCGTGGAATAATCGAAGGAATGAAAATTGAAGGAAATTTAAAAAGAGAGATTTCTGGGAATATAAAAAGATTGAAAGATATTAAAACATACAGAGGTGTCAGACACATGAAGAGACTCCCAGTAAGAGGACAAAGAACTAAAACAAATTCAAGAACAGTCAGAGGTAACGTCAGAAAGACAATGGCTTCAGGAAAGAGAAAAGAAAGTAAGACATAATTAATAAAAAGTTTATAAGGTTCATAAAGTAAAAAGTAAATGGGAAAAACAAAAATCACAACTAAATCAACCGAAGAAGCTGGAGCAGAAGTAAAACCAGCTGCAACTAGAACACCTAAGAAAAAAATCACTTCTGGTATTTTGTTTATCGATGCGACGTTTAATAATACAAAAGTACTTTTTGGGGATAAATTAGGAAATACATTATTCTGGTCAAGTGCAGGAAGTTTAGGTTTTAGGGGAGCAAAAAAGGGTACACCATTTGCAGCTTCTAAAGTAGGTGATTTGATTGGTGATAAAGCAGCTACTCTCGGAGTAAAAGATTCAGATGTTGTGGTTAAAGGGGTTGGTTCAGGACGTGAACCAGTCATTAGAGCATTCATGGCCCATGGCATAGAAATAACATCTATCAAAGATGCTACACCAGTTCCACACAATGGTCCAAAAGCTAAGAAACCACGAAGAGTATAATTTTTATAAAATATTATGATATCAAAACCAAAGTTTAAAATAGGAAGAAGATTAGGAGCTGGAGTATATGACAAATGTCAAACTCCTAAGTTTTCAGCTTCTTCTGGTAAATTTGCAGGTCCTGGTGCTCGTCGTCCAAAAGCTTTGTCTGAATATGGAGCACAGCTTATTGAAAAGCAAAAAGTTCGTTATTCTTATGGTATTACAGAACGCCAACTTTCAAATTATGTTGAAAAAGCTTCTCATATAAAAGGAGCAGGGACAGCAGAGAAATTTTATGAGAGCCTTGAATCTCGTTTAGACAATGTCGTTTATAGAATGGGTCTTTCTGCAAGTAGACGTGCTGCAAGACAAATGGTTTCTCATGGACATTTTATTGTAAATGCTCACAAAGTTACTATACCTTCTTATGAAGTAAAAGTTGGAGATATAATAAAGATTCGTGAAGGATCTAAAATAAAGAAAATTTTTGATAATTTAGTTGAAAGACTTAAAGAATACAATTCTCCATCTTGGCTTTCTTTTGATGCTACAAAAATGGAAGGAAAAATTTTAGCTAAACCAAAGAACATAGAGACCTTCCTTGATTTAAATGCTGTGCTTGAATTTTATAGTCGTTAATTAATTTTGTTTTTTTATTATTAAATTTAAAAGTAACTTTTTATAAAAATTATGCCTGAATATAAAATAATTATGCCTTCCAAGCCTCGCATCGTTTTAGACGAAGGGAACAAAGGAGTATTTGAAATAGATGGTCTATATCCTGGATATGGCCACACTTTAGGTAATTCTCTAAGAAGAATTATACTTTCTTCTTTGCCGGGTGCTAGTGTCACTTCTATTAAAATAGAAGGCGTCTCTCATGAATTTCAGACAATGGATGGTATAAAAGAAGACGTAATTGTAATGATTTTAAATCTTAAAAAAATTCGTTTTAAGATGCTTTCTGATGAACCTCAAATGGTTTCACTTTCTATTAAAGGCCCTAAAGAAGTTCTCGCAAAAGATGTGAAGACAGGAGGACAAGTAGAAATTTTAAATGGAGATTTACACATCGTTGAAGTCACAGGTAAGGTTAATTTGAATATTGAAATGAGAGTTGAAAAAGGCTTAGGCTTTGTTTCAAAAGAAATTTTACAAAAAGAAAAAGTTGATATTGGAACTATTGCAGTAGATGGTATATTTACGCCTATTCGTCGTGTTTCTTATGAAGTTGAAAATATGCGTGTTGGAGACAATACAAATTACAACTTGTTAAGAATCTCTATTGAAACAGATGGCACTTTGACTGCACGTGAAGCTTTCTTAAGGTCAATTGAAATAATGATCAATCAGCTTAAATCTATTATTGATTTCAAAGAACCCGAAGAAGAAGTTAAAGAAGAAAAGAAATCAACCCGCAATGCCACTGTTGAAACTGAAGAAAAGAAATCTGATGATCTTACAGATGTTTTGAAAACTCGCACAGATAGCCTCGATCTTTCTACAAGAACATTGAATGCTCTTACTACTGCAAACATTAGAACACTTGGAGGTCTTGCAAGAAAAAAGAGAGAAGATTTATTAGAAGTTGAAGGTATAGGTGAAAAAGGTATCACTGAAATTAAAAAAGTTTTAAATAAATTTGGCCTTAATTTGAAAGAATAAATATATGCGACACCATAATTCAAAAAGAAAATTCGGAAGAGATAAAAACCAACGTAAAGCATTGCTTTCTTCTTTGGCTCTCAATTTGATTGTACGCGGAAAGATAAAGACCACAGAACCAAAAGCAAAAGAATTGCGTCCATTCATAGAAAAGCTTATAACCAAGGCTAAAAAAGGTGATATGGCTACGCGCAGAGTTGTTATAGCTAAACTTTCAAATCGCAGTAAAGAAGTTAAGAAGCTTTTTGAAGTTATTGCACCAAAATATGCAGATAAAAAAGGTGGTTATACAAGAGTTTTAAAATTAGGAGTTAGAAAAGCAGATGGAGCTCCAATGGCTCAAATAGAGCTTATCTAAATATTTGAAATACATATATGAAAAAAAATGATACAAAAATAATAGATGCAGAAGGAAGAACATTAGGTAGAGTTGCTAGTGAAGTTGCTATTTCACTTATGGGTAAAACTCAGGCTTCTTTTGAAAGAAATGTTTATTCAGGTATTCCTGTTAAAGTAATAAATGCTTCAAAAATTAAAATTACTCCTAAAAAATTAGAAGAAATTTATCATACAAGATATTCAGGATACAGAGGTGGACTTCGAATATTAAAAGGTACAGAAACAGTAGAGAAAAAAGGCTTGAAGGAGTTATTAAAACTTGCTGTTTTTCATATGCTTCCAGGAAATAAATTACGAAGAGAAATGGTAAAGAATTTAAATATTGAGGAATAATTTATTAGTGATAAATATAATATGGAAAATAAAAAAACAACAGAAAAATACATAGAAGCAATAGGAAGAAGAAAAACTTCAACGGCAAGAGTACGTATTTGGCAAGCAGCTAAAGCGAGCTTTGTAGTCAATGAAGAAGATGCTAAAGAATATTTCAAGACAGAAGAACAACGTCGTTTGATTGGAGATCCTATTTTAAAGGGTTCAGGTGCTGCAGAAAAAACTGATTTTAAATGGAAAGTTGAAGCAAGAGTTTCTGGTGG
Source organism: uncultured bacterium (assembly GCA_903838985.1). Lineage (GTDB taxonomy): Bacteria > Patescibacteriota > Minisyncoccia > Phycocordibacterales > UBA9973 > UBA9973. The sequence goes on from CAIMAO010000010.1 coordinate 4,271, forward strand.
TGGAATTCATTCTCAAGCAGAAGCTGTTCGTCATGGTTTGGCTCGAGCATTAGTTTTATTTGATATAAAATTACGTCCAGAATTAAAAACCTTAGGTTTCTTGAAGCGTGATCCTAGGTCAAAAGAACGCAGAAAATTCGGATTAAAGAAAGCAAGAAAAGCTCCACAATGGTCTAAACGTTAATTTTTACTTTAAAATACCCCTTGAAAATAGGGGTATTTTTATGTTAATATATAGGATATGAAGAAAGATGAAGAAGAAGTAATAGAAAATACACCCTTCGACAATACTCAGGGCGACTCTACTGAGTCGGAAGTATTAGAATTTGAGTTTAATGAAGATGGAGAAGAAGATCTAAAGAAGACTATCAAAAAACTTAGGGCTGATTTAAAAGAAGTTAAACTTCAAAAAGAAGAATATTTAAATGGTTGGCAAAAAGAACGAGCAGATTTTGCTAATTATCGTAAACAAGAAGAGGATAGAAAAATTAATTTCTCAGAAGCAGTACGTGAACGTATTCTTACGAGATTTTTGTCAGTACTTGATAGTTTCAATATGGCTTTTGCAAATCAAGAAGCTTGGAGTAAGGTTGATAAAAGTTGGCGTAAAGGTGTGGAATATATTTATGCTCAATTGAATACAGTTTTTGAAGAATATGGTGTCAAAGAATTAGGTAAAATTGGAGAAAATTTTGATCCAAGTATTCATCAATCTATAGAAATGACAAAAACAGAAAACAAAGAAGATAATCACAAGATATCTGTAGTTATTCAAAAAGGATATAAACTTGGTGATAGAGTAATCCGAGCTGCTCGGGTAAATGTTTTTGAATACGATGACAAAGGAGGAAACTAAAAATTGCCAAAATTGCAAAAAAGACTTCACCATAGAATCTGAAGATTTTTCTTTTTATAAAAAAATAAAAGTTCCTCCGCCTACATTTTGCTTTGAATGTAGAACTATGCGTCGTTTACAGTTTCGCAATGAAAGGACCCTATATTATTTTGTTTGTGACTTTTGTAATAAAAGAGGAGTTTCAATGTATAATCAAAAAGATACTATACCTGTTTACTGTGTTGATTGCTGGTACTCTGATAAATGGGATGTCAAAAAATATGAATTGGAACTTGATTTTTCTAAAACATTTTTTGACCAACTTAAAAATCTTTCCACAAAAGTCCCTAGGCCTAATGTTTTTCATAGAAATATTATAAATGGTGAATATGCAAACATAGCAGGAGAAAGTAAAAATCTTTACCTTTCGTATTCCATAAATGAAGCAGAAAACATATATTTTTCTAAAACGGTTGATAAATCTAAAGATATTTTTGATAGTTTGAGTGTGATTAATTCAAATCAATGTTATGAGGCAATAAGATCAGAAGATAATTATAATTGCAGTTATCTAATTTTATCTAGGAATTGCATTGATTCCAGATTTCTTTTTGATTGTGTTAATTGTCAAGATTGTTTTTTGTCTATTGGATTACGAAACAAAAAATATTTTATAGAAAATAAACAATATACAGAAAAAGAATATAAAGATTTTATTAAATCTATTGAATTTGGTAATTACTCAAATGTTGAAAAAATCAGAAATAAATGGTTTTCTTATATAGAAAAATTTCCACATCGTTATGCTTCTATAATAAAATCAGTAGACAGTACAGGCGAAGATTTGATTAATGCAAAAGATTCTAAAATGTCTTTTGATTCTTATAATATAGAAAATATGAAATATATATTTCGTTGTTATGGTTCTAAAGATTGTTATGAAGGGAACAATATTGCTAATTCAGAATTAGTTTATGAGTTTGCTGGTGGGGGTGCGAATAATAGTTATAATTTATTATTTTCTAGTAATGGTTTAAAAAATTTGGACAATGTTTCATACTCAGATTTCTGTTCCAATTGCTCCCACTGTTTTGCCTGCATCGGTCTCCGCTCCAAACAATACTGCATCCTCAACAAACAATACACAAAGGAAGAATACGAAGAACTAGTTCCCAAGATAATAAAGCACATGAACGATATGCCCTACATAGACAGTAAAGGTAGAATATACAAATATGGAGAGTTCTTCCCAACAGAATTAAGTCCCTTCTGTTACAACGAAACCATAGCTCAAGAATACTTTCCTCTAACGAAGGAACAAGCGGAAGATCAAGGATATAGGTGGAAAGATAGAGAAGAAAGAAATTATGAGATAGATATTAAAACAGAAGATATACCAAATGATATTAAAGATGTAGATGAATCAATTATAGGTAAAGTCATAGAATGTGAACATAAAGGAGAATGTAATGAACAATGCAC
>CAIMAO010000011.1 GCA_903838985.1 uncultured bacterium
AAAATTTTAGTACTGGGATGGAAAATAAAAAAATTATAATTGTATGCAGGGCTGTAATTGTGGACGGTGGGAAAATGCTTCTAGTTGAAAATAGTAAAAATAATTTTTACTGTCCTTCGGGCGGGAAAATGGAATTTGGCGAAGATCCTCGGCAAACGTTGGAAAGAGAAATAATCGAGGAAATTGGTGTTAAGCCAGAAATAGGAAAACTTTTATACATAAATACTTTTAACGATGGAGAAGCTCAGGCCACAGAATTTTTTTACGAAGTTCTCAATAATGCTGATTATAAAAATATTGAAAACCTAAAAGGAACACACAGTTTTGAACTTTCAAAAATCGCTTGGCTTGATAGATCAAGCGAAGAAAAAATTTTCCCAAAAGGAATGTGGCAAGATTTTAAAGAAAATAATCTACCAAAGGATAAAGAGAAATATATTAACGGATAGATTTATCTAATGCTAAGTGCCCCAAATAACCCCCTTTGGTATAATAAAATTATGAAAATCTTTAAGAATGGTTTGTTGACAGGGCTAGTTCTTCAGCTTGCGATTGGTCCTGTTTTCTTTTTTATCATAAATCTGACTCTCCAAAAAACCGCTCTCGATGGATTAGTCGCCACATTAGGGGCCACCCTAGCTGACTATGTCTATATAACACTTGCAATATTTGGTATTGGAAAATTGTTAGAAAAAGAAAGGGTTAAGAAAATATTTGGAATCATCAGTTCTATCGTCCTAATAGTATTTGGTATTTTTGTAATTAAAAATGTTCTAATAGAAAATTTTTCAGCTGGGGTAAATACAAACTCAGTAAGTCTTTTTTCAAGTTTTATTTATACTTTCTTCCTTACCCTTTCAAGCCCTTTGACTATCTTCCTTTGGACAAGTTTGTTTGCCGCAAAAGCACTAGAATATAACTATTCAAAAAAAGAGTTGCTTATCTTTGGATTTTCGACAGGACTGGCAACTTTTGTATTTATAGGTACTGCTGTAATTATTTTTTCTTCCATAAAAGGAAATATCCCTATAACATTAATCCAAATTTTAAATTTAATTGTGGGATGCTTATTGATTGGATATGGAGGGATAAGGTTAAGAAAAGTCACAAAACCTTAATTCCCCTATTAAAAATAGGTTCGATTCTAAGGTTAAATTTTGATATAATAAATTTATGAGAAAAATTCAAAGAAAAATAGTCTCGGCATTGATCTTTAGTAAAGATGGGAAAATTTTAATGGGTAAAAAAGATCCTAAAAAAGGAGGAGTCTACCCTGACGCTTGGCATATTCCAGGTGGAGGCATTGACGAAGGAGAAACTATAGAACAAGCTCTCGCCAGAGAAGTATTAGAAGAAGTCGGGATAAATATAAGCCCCTACCCTCTTAAAAGGGTTGAATTGATTGGAAGTGGAACATCAGAAAAAACTTTAGACACAGGAGAAAAGGTTATATGCGAAATGGAATTCAACAGATTTGAGATTCATATAAATGACAAAGAAGCAGATAAAATTGAATTACATTTAAATGATGATCTCGTTGAAACAAAATGGTTTTCGAAGGATGAATTACCCAATGTAAAACAAATACCAGGTGGAAAAGAATTTTTTGAAAAAATGAGTTATATGTCAAAGAAATAGTCTTTAATTTTCTACAAGTAGACTCCAATATCGCCCCAAGCATCTAGCCAACATTTTCAACTATATTTTGATATAACTCCGTAGTAGAATTTTGTTAAAAATTTCACTACAGGGTATAATACTCACTATGAAAAAACCATTTTTGTATGCTTTAGCAGCAGCTTTATATATTAT
>CAIMAO010000012.1 GCA_903838985.1 uncultured bacterium
AAACGTCGCCTCTATGGTATGTGGTGCTGTCACATTTGTAAATGTATATGTTGGTGTAACTGCTAGATTTACTCCATCTACTGTAAGTGTAGAAATACTGTATCCTGTGTCGGGAATAATGTTGTAAGTTTGATCTGTTCTGGATTTAACAGATGTTATACCTAGCGGTGTGATAGTGCCATGTAGACCGGAGATGGAGACGATGGAATATTCGGGCGCAAGAATTACTTCAACAGTTCTTGTAGCTGTCGTATTATTTCCAGAATGATCACCAGTAGAATATGTAAGCGTGTAAGTGCCAAGTGTGTTTGTATCTACTGCCCCTGAAACAGTCACAGGGCAAACCCCATCAACATCATCAAGAGCCGTTGCCCCTGGATCTACAAATTTATCACCTATATTTATATACATTGGATTTGCACCAACTAATGTTATTACAGGAGGTTTATTATCAGCAGATTTATTATTTTTAGTTTTTTCTTCACTAATAATCTGCCCATCTTTCATATGAAAAATAGTTTTGACATCACGCAGACTCCAAGCTTCATGAGTAACCATTATAATGGTACGTCCATCTTTCTCATTTAATTCTTTCAAAAATTGAAGGACTAATTGTGCGTTAACTGAGTCCAAATTTCCTAATGGTTCATCGGCAATTATTATCGGAGGGTTGTTTGCCAAGGCTCTCGCGATACCTACTCTCTGCTGTTGACCTCCTGAAAGTTCATAAGGATAACGATCAGCATATTTCATAAGATCCAATCTTTCAAGAAGTTTTTGAGCTTCAGCTTCAGCTTTTTCAGAAGAAATACCAACAAAAAGCATTGGCAATGCAACGTTTTTAAGAACATTTAATGATGGCACCAAATTAAATTGCTGAAAAACTATACCAATACCCGTTTGTCTAAAGATAGCTAATTCTTGATTTGTAAGTCCAGAAATATCACGGTCGTTAATCAAAACTTTACCTGACTGGAAACGGTCAATACCAGAAATAGCATAAAGCATCGTGGTTTTACCACAACCAGAAGGTCCAAAAAAGGCCACATAGTCACCTCTTTCAATACTCAAATTTATATTTTTTAGGGCATGAACTTCTATTAAAGGTTTACCTTTATCATACCATAAATCTACATTTTCTATTTTAATTATTGGATCCATGAATCTTATCTGTGAATGCAATTATTTCTTTGGGCATAAGTTCCCCTTTTAACAAATATCCATCAACTCCTAAATTAAGAAAGGTTGTTTCTAACGTCTTTTCCTTATGTCCAGAAAAAATAATAATTTTTGTCATAGACAAATCTTTATTTTTCTTAATTTTTTCAACAAAAGAAACAGACCTTTCTATTTGTGCTTCAGGATTATTTTTTTCTCCTTGTATTGGTATCATCACATCTAGAAAGATCGTGTCTGGTTTTGTATCTTTGTCTAAAATTTTTTTCTCTGCTTCTTCTAAAGAAGAAACCATCGTTATTTCATACGTATTACTTCTTCCATGTATCCAAAAAATATCACGAAAATAAATACGCATCATTTCATCATTGTCCACTAACAATATTTTTATTTTATTTTTTTTTATCTCATCCATGAGTAATGTTTTTAACTTAAATTATTTAACATTCTGAATAAAATTAAATGTATCATCAAAGTTTTTAAACATTATATCCATAATTGATTCTGCTTTTTTGGGAGTGATAATAGTACGAATTGGTGGTTTAGTAATATTGCCAGCACTATCTTTAGATTCTACTGTGAATCTATATACTGTACCTGGCTTCATCGATGTCAAAACTACAACGTGATTTTTTGTAAGTTCTAAATCTGTCTGCTTGTTTGCAAGAGGTTTCGTAGGCGAACCTGGACCCTCTTCGTAATAAGCCGTAGATGTTGAAGGCTCATCTGTAGCCCAAGAAATAATAGTTTGAACTCTATCTGTACGTCCTACAACTAATGAACTATCAACTTTTACACTTGCTATCACTGGAGGGGTCACGTCGACCAATGTTGTCACTGTTAATAATTTATTTCCTTCCACAACATTTCCTTGGTCATTAATACCTGATATTTTTACTTCATAAGAAGTTCCTGGAGTTAAGTTTTCAATTTTTACTGAATGAGATTTATTTTTGTTTGAATTATCTACAACACTAGATTTTTCTCCAGATTTTAGATTTTTATATTGAACAATAGAAGATGTCGGCTCATCTGTGTTCCAAACAACGACAAATGAATCAGTAGTTTTCGCAATAATTGATCCTTGTATTTTTGATGCTTTAGTTGTGAATGTAATCTCTTGTGATTTACCTACGACTTGTGGCAAAGAAAATGCTTTAGCTTGTAAACGATATTTCGTATTAGATTTTAAGTTAAGTAATATCAATTGATGATCAAGAGTCTTTTCTGTTGTATCTGATGTTTCATTTACATAAGGTTCTTTTTTTGTAGCATCAAACAAACTATCTTCTACATAACCAGCAACTGGGAAAGACTTAATATTTGTACGAAAACTAATCGTCGCACTATTTTCAGTGACATCTTCAACTTTTGGTTCTTCAATAAATGGAGGAATAAGTGCAGGTAAAATTGATTCGATAGTTGATTCAATTTCTTTTTGAAATTGTTCAACATTATCTACTTTCGTCAAATCAGATGGATTTTCACTAAAGAATTTTGTTTTGAATGTTTGATCATCGCTCGAAGTTGCGTTTCCAGATTTATCTACTGCACTAATTTTAACATGATAATCTGTCCCTAGTGTTAATCCTCTTAGATTTATAGTATGATTTTTGCCCCACACACTATCAGCAGAAGTATCGCCATATTTAATATCTTTTCCATATTCTGCAAATGATAATGTGTCTTTATCTGTCGTAAATGTAATTGTAGCCCCAAAAGCTGTAATTCCATCTATTTTTATTCCAGATATTACAGGCGGAGTAGTGTCAGGCGTAAAAGTAGAAGTATTATTATTTACTGGATTATTGTTTGTATTATTATTTACCACAACAACTGTAGTCGTAGAAGCTACAGAAGGCACAGTAGAAAATGTACTTTCAGGAGTCGACACAGCATTATTACCAGAAATATCAGTAGAACTTACCGTAAAATAATATGTTGTATCTGCTGTTAAAGTATTTGGATTACCTTCTGTGTCATTTGTTCCAGAACTTAATGTGACAACATGGTAAATAGATTTACCTGAATCTAAAATAGTTGTGTGATCTAACTTACCTGATTCTACACCATAAGAAACTTGTGAGGTTGCTGGTTTGTTTGTAGTCCAAGTTATTGCAGCTGCAGTCTCCGTTTTAACTGGCACAGCAATATCTGTGATTACTGGAGGATTTGTATCTATTACATTGACCGTTCTTGCAGCAGTTGCAATATTTCCATTTGAATCAGTAGCTATGTATGTAATTATATTTCCTGTTGAAGCCACTGTAGTATTAATTACACCATTTGCTATAACAGTTATGGGCTCACCCTCACCTGCAACAGCTGTGACAGCTGTCACTCCTGGGTCTCTAAAAGTATTTCCTACGTTTATACTCATTGGATTATCTCCATTCAAAGTAATTATAGGAGGTAAAGAATCAATTGGAGCAAATGTAACAGCTATTGTGTGTGCAGAAACAACAGTAGAAAATGTATATGTAGTATCTGAAGCCACTGCTTTTCCATCTACTATCAAAGAAGAAACTTTATATTTTTCATCTGGTGTAATTGTATATGTTTGATCTGTAGTAGATGAGACATGAGTAGTCCCTAGAGGAGAAATTGTTCCATGACTTCCTGACACACTAGATACTATGTCATAAGTATCTGCATATTTTACAACTACTGATCTTGTTGCTTTAGATGTATTTTTTGCTTTATCACTTACGGTATATGTAATCGTATAATTTTTTATTGCATTTGTATTTACAGTTCCACTGGCTTGAATTGAAGTAGTTAGATCTCCATCTCTGTCATCTAATGCAGTAGCACCAGAGTCTGTAAAATTATTACCAAGAATTACATTATAAGGATTATCACCTAAAATAGTTATTACTGGAGGAACAGTGTCTGGAGATGCTGTAAATGTAACAGATATAGTATGGGTTGTAGTAACATTTGAAAATGTATGAGTTAAAGCAGAAGCAAGATTCGTACCATCAACTATCAAAGTATCTACTGAATATCCAGAGTCTGGAGTAATTGTATATGTTTGACTCCCGGCAGAAACTACTGCTGTTACTCCACTTGGATTTATTGAACCATGTTCACCTGCTGATGCTGTAATGTTATAAGTAGAAGCAAGATTAATATGCACTGTTCTTATGGCGGTTGCAAAATTACCTGATAAGTCTGAAGCAGTATAAGTAACATTATAAGAACCAACAGCTCCTGTATTTACAGTTCCACTTATTAATACAGTTCTACTTCCATCGATGGCATCTGTTGCTGTTGCACCTGGTTCTGTATATGTTGTTCCAATAACTAGATTCATTGGATTGTCTCCATTTAAAGTAATAACTGGTGGAGTCTTATCTAACATCGTAAATGTAACATTTATAGTATGAGTAGCTTTTACATTCATGAAAGTATAACTCGTCACAGGTGCAAGATTTACACCATCAATAGTAAGAACATCTACTGAATAATTATCATCTGGAACAATAGCATACATTTGATTTGATCCAGCAGTTACAGCTGTTATTCCACTTGGAGTTATTGAACCATGTTCACCCGCTGTCGCAGTAATATTATACGTACTATCTAATACTACATTCACTGTTCTTGTTGCATTTCTAGTATTTCCTGCAGTATCTGTCGATGTATATGTAATTGTATATGCACCAAGTGCACTTGTATTTACTGTTCCTGAAATTGTAACAGTAGCAGTTACATCAAGATTATCAACTGCTGTTGCACCTGGTTCCGTATATGTTCCACCTAATGTCACTGACATTGGATTTGCACCGTTTAGAGTGATGACTGGGGCAGTTATATCTTTATACGTAGCAGTAATGGTGTGGGTAGCTATAACATTTGTAAATGTGTAACTTGATATTGGGGTAAGACTTTGACCATCAACAATAACAGAATTAATTCCGAATCCTGTATCGGGTGTAATGGTATAAGTTTGATTTGTTCCAGAAGGAACTTGAGTTGTTCCAGAAGGAGAAATAGTTCCATGCACTACTTGAGTTGCAACGATACTATATGTATTTGCATAAACTACATTTACAGTTCTTGTACTTGTTGCTGTATTCCCCGCAGTATCTGTCGATGTATATGTAATAGTGTATGCACCAAGTGCATTTGTATTTACTGTTCCTGAAATTGTGACAGTAGCAGTTGCGTCAAGATTATCAACTGCTGTTGCACCTGGTTCTGTATATGTTCCACCTAATGTCACTGACATTGGATTTGCACCGTTTAGAGTGATGACTGGGGCAGAACTGTCACTAAATGTTGCAGAAATAGTATGAGTAGTTGTTACATTTGAAAATGTATATGAAGACGCAGTGGCAAGGCTAGTTCCATCTACTGTAAGTGTTGCTATTTTAAATCCATCATTTGGAGTAATTGTATATATCTGATTTCCACCAGAAGCTACAGAAGTTGTACCACTAGGACTTATGAAACCATGAGCTCCTGCTGTAGCTGTGATATCATAAGTTGCTTCAAGAACAACATTTACTGTTCTTGTAGCCGTCGCTATGTTACCTGAATTATCTGAAGATGTATACGTAATAGTGTATGTACCAAGTGCATTTGTGTTAACGGTACCCGCAACAAGAACTGCTCTTGTCCCATCTATGGCATCTGTTGCTGTTGCACCTGGTTCTGTGTATGTTCCACCCAATGTCACTGACATTGGGTTTGCACCGTTTAGAGTGATGACTGGAGCAGATGCATCTACATTTGTTCCACCTGTCCCATTAGGAATATCACTCAAAGGAATTGAGAAATTAGAGATATCTCCATTAACACCTATCGTTCTTATTTTATAATTATGTGTTGCACTAGTGTCAGTGGTAATAGTATCAGTATAAGAACTATTTGTTCTGTCGGTGATAGTGCCAAGTAATGTATATGTTGGATTGACAGAGGTAGAAGACCAAATTTCATAAGAAGAAAAATTATTTACGTCTGCTGTTCCCCAATCTACATATTCACGATATTTAGCAGGTGTAGCTTGAACATTAGAAACATCTTTCAAAACTAAACTAGCAGGTACAGTAGGAATGTTTGCAGTTTTAGAAGTTAAATTTCCATAAACATCTTGAACTTGCAAATAAATATTTTGAGTAACATTTACATTCGCAACATTCCATAAATTTGTGCTAGGAGTCAAACTAATTGAAGAAGAAAGTGAGCTCCATGTGGTACAAGCACCAGCACCACTATTTAGGCCATCTGCAGAAAAATCAGCATTGTTACAAAGTCTGTATTTGATATTTGAAAAATCAGTCGATGTGAGTTTAATACCAACTACATTTGTATTATTTACTGAAGCATCAACATAGAAATTTCCTACACTTATGACTGGAGCCTTACTATCAAAAGCAAAAGAAGGAGAAGTAAGAGAGCCTATCATGTTTCCACTTGCTCCATCATTTGCCACAACTTTTATTGTTTCACTTGCTGTCTCATAAGATACATCTGTTCTAGCAGTCCAAGTAATATTCTTACCATTTCCTATATTAGAAATACCGGCACCAGTTCCAGAAACTGCAACTGCTTTAATAAATATTTGAGCACCAGCTGTATGTGTTACTGAAGTTGTGTTTAATGCTCCTCTCGTAAGACCTGTTAATGTATTACCAGATTTACCTGAATATGAAATCATTTCATTATCAATCAGTATTGTTCCAGAAGATGGGAAATTTGTAGAATCAGAAACACCGACAGTAGTACTTATACTACCAGATAATGTTGCACCTACATCATAAAATAAATAGTTGGTTGTTTGAGCAGATTCATTATCTGTCACATTATAACTAACAGTGACATTACCATCTGATCCTTCAGAGGCTGATACACTAGTAACAGTAGGAGCACTGTTTATAACATCAAAAGTTAAGGTTTCGTTACTTCCGATATTCTCAACATTTCCCGCTATATCTGTCCCTTTAACATGCAATATATATCTATACCCAGGTAAAAAAGGAATCGAGGAATTATTATAACTCCAACTAGTTGTTCCTGTTGCTGTTATATAATTTTCTGTTCCACTATTAAATCCTGAAGAACCATCATACCAATTCCCAGCTACTGGACTCAAAGATAAACCATCATTCTGTATAGAAATTTTTACTGAACCAAAACCATTAGAATCATTAGCATTAGAAGTACCAGTAAGAGATTTTACACTATAGGCTTGTTGAATAGGAAGAGAAGCTAAACCATCTGAAGTACAACTATTACCATTTGTATTTCCTGAAACACATATAGGCGATATCGTTGACGAAGGACTTGTTTTATCAAATGTTACTGAACCAGACCCAGAGGTTACTGCAGTGCCAGCATTCCCAGCTAAATCTGAAAAATTTATTGTATAAGTTGTAGTCCCTGCTGTATCTGCAGAATTTGTAGTGTAAGAAGCTGTCCAAACATTTCCAGAAGAAGTAGGAGTATTGGCGCCAGCGACAGTTACAGTACCTGTCTTAAATACGACAGTTGGAGTACCAATCGTTTCTGAAGAAGTAAAATGTAAAGTTACTACATCTCCAACTTTGGAATAAGATGTATTTGTATTGTTTGATGCAAGATTGACTGAAGAAAGAGTTGGAGCAGTGTTGTCTACTGTAAAAGTTGAAGACGGACCAGCAGCAGCTGCAGACCCTCCATAAGCACCAGAAGCAGTATTCGCAGCAATACTTATTCCAAGTGTTCCATCTCCTGTAATACTTGAAATAGTAACAGTTCTTGTTGTTGTTCCAGAACTAGATACAGCAACAATGCCATTTGCTGTACCAGTTTTGTTTAAAGTTATATCACCGTTTGCTAAAGTTACAGAGCTAGCAGTCGAATAAGAAATAGTATATGTTACTGAGCTATTTGTAGTTATAGAAGCAGAAGGAGAACCTATTGAGATTATAGGAAGCAAACCAGAAACTGTTCCAACACCACCAGAAGTAGGACTATTTCCACCACAAGTAACAGTACAACCAACACCACCAGTTACAACAACAGATGATGGATTAAAACTAGAAAGACTAGTGTAAGAAAATGCCATTCTTCCTCCAGAACCTCCACCACCATTAGTAGATGTTCCAGTTGTATTTCCTCCCTTGCCAGAAAAAGATCCATTACCTGAGAGAGTATTGGCGATTACCCATAGACTTCCTCCTGAACCTCCACCTGGCCCACCTTGTACTGCATTACCATTAGCGTTACCTCCATCTACAGAGATAGTACCATTGTTGGTCAAAGTTCCATCTAAAGTTAATTTCAACGCACCCCCTCCACTACCAGAAGTTGACCCACTTGAACCACTACCATTGTTACTTCCACCTCCACTTGAACCCAAATCAGTAGGTTGAGTTGTTTGTAAAAGATCTGAATCATAGGCAGGACCACCTGTTGAAGTATCATAACCCTTACCTCCAGCGCTAGCATGACCTCCTCCACTACCACTCCAAGTTCCTGAGTAACCTGCACCTAGTCCTACACCTCTATCAGAATAATAACCCCAAGAACTACCAACAGCCGCACCTGTCGTAATTGTTGAAGTTGATGGAATAGTTAAATTATTAAAATGAAAATCTCCTCTAGTCCATGTTACTGTACTACTAGCAGGGATAGTAATATTAACTGGATTAGTAGGTGTATCTCTTAGAACACTACCCGCGTCACCTCCTTGATGTCCCTTACCACCAGAAACGGTAATTGAACCAAGATAACTATCCGTTGCAGTAGTATTTAGATGGATTCTTCCACCACCTCCGGCACCACCAGAAATGTAACAATTTACTGACGCGCCATCACCACCATTGGCTGAGAAAATTCCACTACTTATAGTACTAGTTAAAATATTTGCAGCAACCCATAAACTTCCTCCTGAACCTCCACCAGAACCATTGTTAGATCCACAAGACCCAGCACCACTACTACCATTTGTAGAGATTGTTCCATCGTTAGTTAAAGTTCCACTCACAATTAATTTAATTGCACCACCACCAGAACCAGCAACAATACCAGTATTACCAGATCCACCACCAGAACCTAGATATGTAGGTTGCGAAGAACTACCATAAGTAGCTCCACCATCTTCAGTTCCTGGTCCTGTAGCGCCATCATAACCCTTGCCTCCTTTACCTCCATAACTTCCTCCACCGCCACCAAAAAAACCTGACTTTCCTCCACCAGTACCTTTACCATTACCACCCGTATAATCAGTAGATCCTGCAAAACCTTTTCCATCAGCAGAAATTGTTCCATTGTTAGTTATATTGGCTGCATTAATTATCACGCCAGAAGAATTACTATCATTTGTGTTAGCATAAGAAACTAAAACAAGAGTGGCTCCACTATTAATAGTTAAAGTTCCGGTAACAGTAAAAGAATTTGTTCCAGCTGTAGTACCAGTTGCAGTAGCAGTTACAGTACCACTACTAATAGTAAGATTTCCTGTATATGTAGAACCCATTGTTATAGTTTGTCCGTTTGTAAGTGTTGTATCAGCTTTTGCAATTTTAGGAAATGTAAATTGTGCAAAGATAATTAAAATAGAAAGTGCAACATAAAAAGCATTTTTACCAAATTTAAAAATTATATTTTTAAATGGAGATTTTAATTTTTGTAATATTCTGTTTTTGTTTTTTATAATCATATTTTTAAATTTTGTTGTTTGTAATTTTGTTTCTAATTTTAATTTTTGTTTTATCTTTGAACTAAAACCGAGCCAACCTCCATCCAAAAAGCTCCTCAACCGTTCGAGAATTTTGTCTGGTTTTTTTATTAATTTGTATTTTGCTCTTATCAAAATATTTTTTATATTTTTTATTTCAGTCGAGTTTGGATTTCCTTTTTTGTTACACAAATTATATCATTTCTTTAATAAAAAACATTTACTTTTTTTCACAAAAACTGTTAATAACTCCAACGTTTACAAAGCTAACTAAAAATTCAAATTTTTTGTAATTTCTACAAATTTTTTATCTAAAAAAGTGTTTTCATAAACTTTCTGTAATTATAATTTTTGGAAGACATTACACAGCGCCACGGCGTGAGCAATAGCACAAAGATATCCCATATCTTTGTGACTAAAAAATTATAATTTCATAAATTTTATTATCCTCACCAAAAGTCTATTTTATATAGAAAAAATTAATAAACATTACTAAACGATAATAAGTTGCTTAGTAATGTTTATTAATGTATACTATACTTATGGATAAATTGTATGTAAATATAAAAGATGCAGCTGAAATACTCGGAGTATCAAAACTCACTCTCCGCAATTGGGACAAAGCAGGAAAATTGAGTGCCCTAAGGCATCCTATAAGTAATTATCGTGTATACAAAATTGAAGACTTAAAAAAGATACTAAGCCAAATGGAGTCTGGGGAGAAGCCTATTAAGAAACCAAAAGTCTTCAAAGTGAAAGTCGTGCATTTAAGAGATTAATACAAAACCCCCTATCGAGTTCGATAGGGGGTTTTGTATTTTTATATGTTTTCTTAAAGTTCTTCTTGTTCTGGAGAAATATAAATCTTTGTACGCCAGAATTTAGTTTTCATTGTTTCTATCAAATCATCTAATTCTTTATTTTTCAAAAGATACAAAATAATTATTCCAGCACAGATGCCTAATATTCCAGAAATAAGTCCCTGCAAGAATACTCCCAAGAAAGTAGTCGTGCCAAATATTGGTGAAAAAATATTTAAGAAAATATAAGCGACAGCTCCAATAAAAAATGATGCTCCTAGACTTTGGAAAAAAGTTTGAGTTATAAATGATTCATTTTTCATAAAATCTCTTCTGACAAAATACCAATGCAAAACAAAATTCAAAAATGTACCAAATGAATATGCAAGTGGCAACATCAAAACTTCCGTACCTTTTATGTCTTCAACTTTTAATAATGATTCTATAAAGTATCGGAAAAAAGAAAAGTTTTCAAAAATATGAAGAAAGGCATAAGAAGAAATTATTATCAAAATTGAACAAAATAAATTTACAGTAAGAGGACGTTTTGTATCCCCTGCTGCATAATACACTCTTGAGAGTAATGCTGTCATTCCTTGTGCAAGAATTGATAAAGAAAAAATTGCGACAGCTGCCGCAACAAGACGCGTATTGTCCCACGAAAAAGATCCTGAACCAAGTATCACACGTACTATCTGTGCACGAAGAACAATAAAAAGAAATGTCACAGGAAGAGACCAAAATACAATTTGTCTCGCTGTAGCTTTCAAATGATTTTTAAATTTTTCTTTTTTCTCATCAGCAAAAGATTTCACTAGTGTAGGAAAGGCAGCAACTGCATAAGATATACCTATGATATTTAATGGGACAGACTGAAGATTAAAAGAAAAATTAAAAATAGAAATTGAACCTGCAGGTAAATATGAAGCAAATGCGATGATAGCTATAAGAGCAATACTATTAAAAGATAATCCTAACGTTCTAGGAAGAGAAACTATAGCCACATTTTTTATCTGTTTAAAATCAATTGAAAAAGAAAATTTAGGTACAAAATTACAACTAATAGAAGCAAACACTTGTACAAGCCAATGAAAAAATGCCCCCAAAACAACACCAAATACTAATCCTATAATTCCAAAGATTGGATATAAAAGTATAATACCAGTGATTATTCCAATGTTATAGAAAATAGGACTTAAAGAATAAATAAAAAACTTACGAAAAAGTTGAGTCACTGTACCAAAAAGACTTGAAAGCCCCATCAAAATTGGAGAAAGCAACATTATTCTTGAAAGTAAAACTACCTTCGCCTGCATCATAGGAGTGAAACCTGGTGCAATGAATGATGCCAAATAAGGCATAATCAAAAAAGCTATAAATGCAACGACAATGAGCATACCTAAAAATACGGTAAAAACATCGTTTAAAAATTTACGTGCTTCATCTGTGACTTTCTCCCCTTTCATCCTTTCTACAATAAAAGGAATGAGCACCGTGATAGAAGCTAAGGAAGCAATAGATATAAATATAAGATCTGGGACACGAAAAGCAGCATAATATGCATCAAGCTGCTGAGATGGCCCAATATAATGAGCGATAAATCTATCACGAAAAAGAGCTAAAATTTGAGATAACAAAGTAAAGCAACCCATAAGTAGCGCAGCTTGATTTATATTTCCATATTCCTTACCGAAAATTTTCAGAATTCTCTGCATAATATATTAATCTAATTATTTTTTAGTAGGAGTTTTTGTTGTGGTTTTAGTTGTGGTTGTTGAAGGTATAGAAGCTCCAGCTTTTAATGAAGTCACATATTGAGCTAAATCTTTATTATCAGGAGCAAAAGATAATGCTTCTTCTGCATAAGAAAGAGCTGCCGCACTATTACCATCACTCTTTTCTATCTGAGAACCTGTAATCAATGCTTCGATGTAATCTGGTTTTAAATTTAAGGCTTCTTGCACAGTGTCACGAGCTTCTTTTATCTTTCCATCAGCAAAAAACACACGTGCAGTAGAAAGCTTTATTCCTGGATTCAATGGGTTAAGAGCTGAGGCAGATTTATATGCTTCAACAGCCTTACTATAAGCATCTTTCACGCCCAAAAATCCAACTGTATTATAAACTGAACCAAGAGAACTATAGTTTAAATAGTTTGTTTTATCATAACCTACAGCCATTTGCGAACCACTTACTGCTTGTCCAAAGCTTGATTGTAAATCTGCTTTATCTGCATCAGACAAAGAAGATGTACCTTTAGAAACTATTGAATTAACTTTTGTAATATAAACTTGTGAATAAGTACGCAAATATAAATCATTTTGATGCAGTGCAATTGCTTTCGCAATAGAATCTTCAGCCATAGGTATGGTCGTAGCAGAAAATGTTTTACCAAAATAAGAAACTGAGGCTAATTTTTCTATATATTTAAAACCAGCAGCAGCAGAAATAATCATCAAAACTACAAGTAATAATATAGAAAAGAAACTTTTTCTAGGATCATCTAAAAACGAAAATGAGATATAACCTTTAGGATAACTTGAAGAGACTAACCCTATAAATATTCCTGTAAATGCAAAAGCCAATAAAAACATAGCTCCACCAGTAGAATACAAAAAGGACGCAACAAATAAATAAAAGGCTGCAACAAAGAAGACAACTACTTCCCAATTTGTATTGCTTTTAATACTAGAGAAAAGATACTTCGCCCCAGTAATCATAAATAAAATAAAGAATGCAAGCCAAGCTAATATACCTAATATTCCTGTAGTAGAAGCAAAAGTTGGCAATAGACCAGAACCAAAATTAAATGAAGTGTCCCAAAATTGAGTAGAATTTATGACTTGAGGCTTATACATTGCCCAAACTTGACTAAATTTATTTGGACCTACTCCGAAAACAGGATTTTTAATTAAAGCCTTACCTGTAACAGACATTGTAGTTGTAAAAGATGGTCTAACTTCTGTATTTGATAACCCTAATTTATTTGGTAAAAATCCACCAATAAATTGACTAGTCATAAAGAACAAAAGTGAAATCATTACTACTGCAAAAGAGAAAGCTGGAAAATTACCTTTACTTTCTTCATCTTTTTTACCAAAAGAAAATGAAACTTTATAAACAAAAATAATCAAAGCAAAGACACCAAGAAGCTCCCATACTAATGGGAAATTTACAGCGGCAGATAAAAGAATTGAAAATATTACCAAAGCTCCTAAAAGCCATTTAACTACTTTTGAGATCGAGAAAAATTCCATTATAAAAAGAGACATAATGGTGGAAAAACCAGCAAAAAGTCCAAAGGCATTCCAAGAACCCAAAATGTTATCTGTCTTGTCTCCTAATACTCCTAAAGAAAAAATACTAGGCATAAAAATACGCAAACCTTGAAACACAAACAAAATACTAGAAGAAATAATTATTACCCAAAAAACTTTTTTTGCATTCTTTTTATCCTTTAAAATAATAGACGAAAGTAACATTAAAAGAAAAGCACCAAGCATAAAATAGAAAGTACCTACATCGAGCATTATACCGAAGAGAGATACTTGGGAAGCTGAAGAAAATAAAGCAGACAGGAGAAAAACTAAAGTGAGGCCAAAACCAGATACCAAAAGCCAAGATTTTGGTATTGTAATTTTACCATCCGTAAACCTAGCAGCTACCCAAAAAATAAGTGAAACAACCAATCCTAAAACCAAAAGTAGACCCTTAGAAGTCTCTACTGGAATTTGAGTGAATGGCAAAAAGAAAATTGGTAAAAGTACTACGACCACAAAAAGTGACCAAAATGAAATTCTATCTAAAATATTTGATAACATATTATTTTTTATTTATTAATAAATAACACACTAATAAAATCTTCAACGACTATATTGATACTAAATTATACTACAAATTAGACACTTTAAAAACTAACTTAAGATGTTGATAACTCTATTTTTCACATAAATTACTCTTTTTATATCTTTACCTAAATATTTAACCACATCTTTATCTGCAAGAGCTTTTTTCTTCACTTCATCTTCTGTTTCATCTGTTGCTATTAATATTTCTGATCGCACTCTTCCATTCACCTGCACAGCAATTTTTATTTCTTGATCTTTAATCAAACTCTCATCCCATTTTGGCCAAGCTGAAGTATGTATGCTTTTCTTTTCTCCTAAATTAAACCAGATCGATTCTGTAATATGTGGAGCAAATGGAGCAAGGATTTGCAAGAATTTTTTATAATCTTTTGCATCAACATAATCCGACTTCTCCATCTCTGTTGCTAAAATCATCATTGCAGAAATAGCAGTATTAAAACGCATATTTTCTACATCTTCTGAAACTTTTTTGATTGTCTTGTGTAATAATTTTTGAAGGTGAATCGAAGAATCTTTCCCAAGTTTCATTTGGATTCTCCAAACTTTTTCTATAAATCTCCTAGAACCAATAATACTCTCAGTACTCCAAGCCACAAACTCTTCAAATGGTCCCATAAACATTTCATAAACACGCAAAGTGTCTGCGCCATAAGTTTTTACAATATCGTCTGGATTTACAACATTACCTAATGATTTAGACATTTTTACTCCACCTTCTCCTAAAATCATGCCATGTGAAGTTCTTTTTTTATAAGGTTCTGATGTTGGTACAAGTTTTAAATCATATAAAAATTTATGCCAAAAACGAGAATACAACAAATGGAGAGTAGTATGCTCCATTCCCCCGTTATACCAATCTACTGGTGTCCAATATTTTAATTTTTTCTTATCTGCAAATACCTTACTATTTTTAGGATCTGTGTAGCGTAAATAATACCAAGAACTGCCCGCCCAATTTGGCATTGTGTCTGTCTCTCTTTTTGCTTTACCTTTACACTTTGGACATTTAACATTTATCCATTTTGAAATACCAGCAAGTGGGGACTCTCCATTGTCAGTAGGTTTATAACTTTTTACTTCTGGCAATTTTACAGGTAAATCTTTTTCAGGGACTGCAACAAGACCACATTTTTCACAATTTACTACTGGTATAGGTTCACCCCAATATCTTTGACGAGAAAATACCCAATCCCTTAATTTAAATTTCGTTACAATTTTTCCACCAACCTTTTTTGTAATTTCTTGAGCATCAACAAGAGGTCTATCTATAATTGGTAAATTATATTTTTTTGAAAAATCTCTATCTCTTTCATCGTGTTGTGGCACCGCCATTACTGCACCTGTACCATAATCTGCTAATACATAATCTGCAATCCAAATAGGCACTTCTTCATCATTTACAGGATTAATTACTTTTATTCCTTTCAATTCAATTCCTGTTTTTTCTTTATCTTCAGCTGTTCTTTCTATTTCTGATTTTTTCTTTGTATCTTTTATATATTTTTCAACTTCAGTCCAATTTGAAATTCTAGATTTAATTTTTGAGATCAATTCATGTTCTGGTGCAAGCACAACATACGTCACACCAAAAAGTGTATCTGCACGAGTTGTAAAAACTTTTATTTTTTCATCTAAATTTTTTATTTTAAATTCAATCTCGCTTCCTTCAGACTTTCCTATCCAATTTCTTTGTTGCGTTTTTACTCGCTCTGGATAATCAACTAGATCTAAATCTTTATCAAGTCTATCTGCATATTTTGTAATAGCGAGCATCCATTGTTCCTTTTCTCTTTTTTCTGTTTTATTTCCACATCTTTCACATATACCTCCGATAGCTTCTTCATTTGCAAGACCTATTTTACAAGAAGGACACCAATTTATATAAGATTTCGCTTTATAAGCTAAACCTTTTTTAAAAAATTGTAAAAATATCCATTGAGTCCATTTATAATATTTTGGATCTGTAGTATTTATTTCACGTGACCAATCAAAAGAAATACCTAAAGATTTTATTTGTTTAGTGAAATTATCAGTATTCTTTTTTGTAACAAGACTAGGATGAATACCCGTTTTAATAGCGTAATTCTCAGTGGGTAAACCAAAAGCATCCCAACCAATAGGATATAAAACGTTGAAACCTTCCATTCTTCTTTTTCTAGAAATAACATCCATCCCTATATATGGCCTAGGATGCCCAACATGAAGCCCATCTCCAGATGGATATGGAAACTCAATCAAAGAATAAAATTTCTTTTTTTTATCTTCTTTTGCTTTATAAATTTTTTTCTTTTCCCATTCTTTTTGAACTTTAGATTCTATTTTTTTATGATCGTAGTTTTTCATTTTCAAAATTT
>CAIMAO010000013.1 GCA_903838985.1 uncultured bacterium
AAAAAAAACAATATTGTATTTTAAATAAACAATACACAAAAGAAGGCTACTTTAAGGCGGTAGAAGAAATAAAAAAGCATATGGATGATATGCCATATGTTGATAAAAGAGGATTAATATATAAATATGGTGAATTTTTTCAAATAGAATTTTCTCCTTTTGCATATAATGAAACCATAGCATTTGATTATTTTAAAAAGACGAAAGAAGAAGCTGTAAATTTTGGTTTGAATTGGAAAGAACCAGAAGAAAAAAATTATGTCCCTACTATGCAGTCAAATAATGTGCCAGAAGATATAAAATTAGTAGACGAAAATATTTTAAAACAAATAATAGCGTGTGCTCATAATGGAAAATGTAATCAATATTGTACAACTGCTTTCAGGATTACTAAAAATGAGTTTTCTTTTTACAAAGCAAACGATATTCCACTTCCAATTCTTTGCCCAAATTGTAGACATTATGAAAGATTGTTGAGACATCAACCTATTAAACTTTGGCATCGATCTTGTATGTGTGATGTAGATAATCATGGTCATAAAGAAAAATGTTTAAATGAATTTGAAACAAACTATTCTCCAGATAGTTCTGAAAAAGTATTTTGTAAGGAGTGTTATAAAAAAGAAATTTATTAACATTTTATTAGAAAATAAGTGTTATAATATAAATATATGAAAATAAATCTACAGGGGAAGAATTTAGAAATCACTTCAGCTATCCATGATTATGTCGTGGAGAAGGTTACTAATTTGGGTAAATTATTAACTGAAATAGAGAAAAATAGAGGGGAAGTTTTTGTACGTTTTAATGTTTCAAAAACAACCAATCATCACAAAGCAGGTGAAGTATTTGAAGCGGATTGTTCTATTAATATAAAAGGAGAAGATTTTCATTCCAAAATGGTTATGGAAGATTTATATCAGGCTATAGATGCAGTGAAAGAAAGTCTATTTAATGAAATAGAAAGGAGTAAAGATCGTAAGCAGACTTTATTTAAGAGAGGTGCTTCCAGCGTCAAAAAAATGATGAAAGGTCTTTCTAAAAGAAATCCTTTTACATCTAAATATTAATTTTTATAATTCATTTCTTTGCCACCTTCGGGAATTATTTTTAAGATTTCAAATTTATCGTTTTCTAATTTTGCGTCAGTGATTATTATTCTCTTGTTGTCTTTGAAAAAGAAAGTTCTAGGCCAAGTGGAATAAGCTCTAAATTTGTTATATAAACTATTTGGAGAATCATTTATTAAATCTACTAAACCATCTTCTTTTTTTATTTTTTTACAGTAAGTTGCTGAATCTTCTTCTTGTGGAATAGGTGTAATTTTATTTTCTATAAAATCAGGTAAAATCTTAACGAGCAAATCTCCTCCAATTTTTATTAAACGTGTTTTTAATTCTCCAACTTTTTCTTCATTACCGATTTCTATTTTCTCTTGAGCAATAATAGGCCCTGTATCCATTTTATATTCCATTTTTTGTATGGTTATACCCGTTTCTTTATCTCCATTTAAAATAGCTGATTCGACGGGGGAAGCTCCACGATATTTTGGAAGTAGAGAATAGTGAATATTTATTGAGCCTAATTTAGGTAGGTTAATAATATCTTCTGGTATAATTTTCCCATAAGCAACGACTAAAGAGAGATCCGGCAAGGATTCTACTTTTATCGGGTCGCTGTCTGTGCCTGCTGGCACAGCGCTGCCTCTCGGCTCGTCAGCCTGCGAGACACCCGTTAAAAGCAAATCCTTGCCGGATAAAATTTCTGGTTGTATATATGGAATATTATTTTCTATAGCCCAAATTTTTACAGGTGGGGGAGTTAGAATCATTTTTCGCCCCTGAGGTTTATCTGGTGCAGTAATGATAAGTGATGGTAAATAACCATCCTTTTTAAGAATTTCTAGAGTTTTTGAAGCTACATCTGGTGTGCCCCAAAATATGAAATTTAAATGATTTTTATCCATTTTTATTAGGTAGTTCTTCTTTAATATCTTTTGCGTGATCAATAAAAAGAATACCTTTCAAGTGGTCTGTTTCGTGTTGAAAAATTTGGGCAAGCAGACCAGATGCACCTCTTTGAAATTTTTTACCATTTTCATCATAAGCTGTGACTGTGGCTTTTTTTGACCTATAAGTTTTGCCATAGAGCCACCTGACAGAAAGACAACCTTCAGGTAGCCATTCTTTTTCTTTAGATAGTTTTGAAATTTTTGGATTTATAAATACTATATCTTTCGGTATTTCTTTTTCGGGGATTTCTTTAAAAGCTTCTTCTCCTCTGACAAAATCTTTATGAAATATTTTTCCAGAAACAACGAATATTGATAGTTTGTATCCTATTTGTGGTGCTGCTATGGCTACTCCATCACTTTGACTTTTCAAAGCTAAAGACATTTCTTTTAAAACTTTTTTTATTTTAGGCGTTGATATTTCACTTACAGGTATTTCTTTTGCAATTTCATGTAGAACTTTATTTTCTTTTTGGACTATCTCTTTCATTTATTTTATTTCCTTTAAATATTCTAAAAGTTTACTCAATTTTACAGTTTCTTGAGATCTATTAGACATATCACGTACTATGACAGAATCATCGAGTGCTTCTTTTACTCCAAAGATAAGAGCATAAGGAACATTTAATTTTTCAGCAATTGCGAGTTGAGAACCTAGACTATCTTTTGAAAGTGATTGAGCAATGGGTATATGCGCTTTACGTAATATTTCTATTATATTTAAGCTTTTTAATTTTGCTTCTCCTCCAAGTTGTATGAAATATATTTTTGGTTTTTTCATTATACGAGGAGAAAGTTTTTTGTACCAAGGAGAAGAGATAATTCTATCTACTCCAATTGAAAAACCAACAGCAGGCACATCTTTTTTACTACCAATTTGTTTAGCTAAATAATCATATCTTCCACCACCAGCTAAAGTCAAAGGTGTGTTATCTTCTCCTCCTTTTTCTTCTATAATTTCAAAAACAGTGCGTGTGTAATAAGAAAGACCACGAACCAAATTTTTATTTATTGTATAAGGTATGTTCATTTCTTCTAAGTATTCTAGAACTTCTTTAAAATGTTTTTTACAAGAAGAACAAAGGAAACTCACAGCTTCAGGAGCATTCTCATTTACTTCTTTTGTTTTCTCTTCTTTGGAATCTAATATGCGAAGAGGATTTGTTTTTAAACGTTCACGATCAATATGAGCTAGACTGTTTATATGTTTTCTATAATAATTTGTGAGTTCTTTTATGTATGCACCCCGGCACTCTTTATCTCCGATAGAATTTATATCAACAGAAAGATTTTCGGCGCCAGCTTCTTCTAAAATACTCATTCCGACTTTTATTACGAGTGCATCAACAATACTTTTGTCGTTACCTAATGAATCTAAATCAAATTGCCAAAATTGACGATAGCGTCCACGTTGAGGATTGTCGTGTCTGAATACTGGACCATATTGATAAAACATTACAGGCTGGGGCATATTTTGCATTCCTTGTTCTATATATGAACGCATTAGTGAGGCTGTGTGTTCTGGTCTTAATGCTAAATGATCTCCACCTTTAGTTTTAAGTGAATACATTTCTTTATCTACAATATCTGTGCCTTCACCGATACTAGAGGTGAAAACTTCTATGTGTTCAAGTAGAGGAGTTTCTATTGGTTTGAAACCATAATACACAGCCACTTCTTGTGCCTTTTCAAAAAATCCTTGAAAATTATAATATTCATCACCGATGATATCACGCATTCCTTTTGGTGAAGTTAAATTCTTTGTTTTGTTTTTAACAACTTTTGCTACTTTTACTTTTTTCATATTTATTATTCTGCTTGCTTGTAATGACCTGGTAATAGATTTATCTTGTCGAATGGTAGTAAACGTAAAAATACTTTTCCTATGAGTAATTTTTTTGGAACAGAACCCCAATATCTAGAATCAGAACTTGCTGGTCTATTGTCTCCCATTACAAAATATTCTCCGTCTTTTAATTCAAAATGTGTATTGTTGTCTGCAATATTTTCTACGAAAGGTTGAGAAAGAACAAAACCATTTGGATGTTCTTTATTTGTTATTGTGACATCGTTACCTTTTATATCTACTGTTTCACCTGGAAGTCCGATTATTCTTTTTATAAAAAATTTTGTTGTATCATTTGGATATCTAAAAACTACAACGTCATCTCTCTGTGGAGTACCTAATCTGTAAGATATTTCATCTACTATTAGGTATTGACCATTTTCAAAAGTAGGTACCATTGAAGAACCTGAGACGATGAAAGGTTGAGCAATGAAGACACGAATGGGGATAACTATGGCTATGGCTATTAATGCGAAACGAGCAAGCTCCCAAAACGATTGTTTATTAAATTTTTCTTTTTCCATCGTTGTATTTTAGCACAAAAAAGCCTTGACACAATGTATTGTTTTGTTTTCTAATAAATCAGACCTCACCCCTTAGCCCCTCTCCTTAATAAGGAGAGGGGAAAGTCTGTTTAATAACAGACAGGGGTGAGGTATTTTTATTTCTTTATGTTATTATGGAATTATGAAATTAGTTGTTGGTTTAGGAAATCCAGGCAAAGAATATGAAAAAAGTAGACATAATACTGGTTTTATTATGCTTGGCATGATTGAGAAAAAAATAAACATCAAAGATAAAATTAAATTTTTATTACCAGATAAATTTATGAATAATTCTGGCAAAGTCGTGGCACCCTTAATAAAATCAAAAAAAGATTTGAAAGATTTAATTGTGATTTATGATGATATTGATTTGCCAATAGGCAAAATGAAGATATCTTTTAACAGATCCTCTGGCGGGCATAATGGACTAGGATCTATTATTAAAGCATTAAAATCTGAAGAATTTTTAAGAATAAGAATTGGAATATCTCCTGTGACGCCATCTGGAAAAACAAAAAAGCCGAAAGATGTATTAAAGTTTTTGCTTGGTGATTATAAAGAAAAAGAATTAGCTGAACTCAAAAAACTTTCAAAAAAGGTGACACAAGCCATTGAAACTATTTTTACAGAGGGGAAGGATAAAGCGATGAGTTTATATAATTAAGCTTGACAAAAGCTATATAAATATGATACAATACTATATGTAAATTTGTACTTTTTATTTAAATAAAGGAGAAAAAAGTCATGGGATATGTAAGATGTTTCAATGACGACGGATCAGAGTGTCCTGGCTACCACGAGAAAGAAGAAGAAAAATTTGAAGATAGTGGTGCAGATGCTACTGATAAATCGATTGCACGTTTGGAAATGCAACAATCACAGGAAGAATATATACAATCTCTTTGTTCTAATGATGATGAATTTTTTGAACAAGAATATCTTTCTTGTATTCATTTTGTCACCATCGCATGTGAAAAATATGATGATTGTAAAGATTGTCCATTATCTTTGTAGTAGAGTTTGATATCTAAAAAACCAATGTTTAATTACATTGGTTGTTTTGTTTTTTATGTGATTTTTTAAAAATGATACTTGACATTTTGTCTTAAAAAGGTTAATACTAGAATTAGTTTAGTACAAAATAATATTTTCATTCATTTGTGGAGGAGTTATGTCTTGGTTAATTTCGTTATTTTATAGTGTAAATAATGTAATTATTTTTTCTATTTCTTGGGTTTCATTGGGTTATGTTTTTGTTCTTATATTTTTTAAAGATAAAAGTTACAAAAGAAAAAACTTGAGTCCAGATTTTTTGGATTGGTATATTATTCCGGTAATGTTTGTTTATTTTATATTGGATAAGTTAAATCTGATAAAAATAAATTTTTCGGAAACTAATCCTTATTATTGGATTTTTGTTTTAATAACTCCAATTTGCTTTGTATCTGTTCTTGTCTTGCGTTTAAGATACAAAAAAAGATTAAATGGAGATCATAAAGAGATAGTTGTTAGAACAAAAGGTGTTCAAGAAACCTTCCAAGAACATTTAGAAGGTTTGAATGGAATCAAAAAAATGTGAAAAGATATTAAAACCTAGCGTTTTAAATAGGCAAAATTACCTATTATCGCTAGGTTTTTTGCTTTTTATACCTCTTTCACACCTTCTATTATTATACTTTTTTCCCCATTACGAAGAGATACTTTACCAGAAAAGGCGATACATTTTTCTGGAACAAATAAATCTACAGATTCTTTAAATATAGAAGGGAATACGACAGCTTCTATGGAATCAGTTAAATCTGAAATTTTTAGGAATGCCATACGTTCATTACTTTTTGTGATTATAATTCTAGCTGTTTCTATTATTCCAGCGAGAGTGACAGGTATACCGTTCCCAAGCTCTTCTTTTACTTTTTTAATATTTATATCTCTGCTTTCTAATTTTTTGCGAATACGATCGAGAGGGTGACCAGAAATATAAAGTCCTAATAATTCTTTTTCCCAAAGTAATTTTTCAGACATTGTTGCAGGGGGAGCTTCTTTGAAAGTAAATGCCGTATTTTCTGTTTTTGGTAATTCTCCAAAAAGAGAAACTTGATTCTCGTTAGTAAAAGACTCTTTATTATATAAAAGCATATTTTCAAGATTGAAAAGGAAGGAACCTCTGTCGCCCCACTCATCCATACTGCCGGATTTTATAAGCGCATCCATTGATTTCTTATTTAAATTTTTATGTTTTATTCTATCTAGAAAATTGGTGATGGATTTAAATTTTCCATTTAATTTTCTTTCAGCAATGATGGCATCAGCGATATCAGTGCCGAGATTTTTAATTGTATAAAGTCCAAATCTTATTTTTTCACTAATTCCTTTTTCTTCATCTCGGATCACGGTAAAACCACCAAAACTTTCATTGATGTTTGGAGGAAGAACGGGAATATTCATATGTTTACATTCGTCGATTATTTCAGATATTTTTTCTACGTCTCCAGATTCAGCTGTGAGGATGGCTGTCATATATTCCACAGGATAGTTGGCTTTCATGTATGCCGTCTGATACGCCACCCGGCCATAACTCGCTGCGTGGGCCTTATTAAAGCCGTAGGCTTGAAATGGCTCGAAAAGTTTCCATAATTTCTCAGCAAAATCAGGTGTTTGACCGTTTGAAATAATACCTTTCGTAAACTTATCTCTTTGAGCTGCCATTTCTTTAGGAATTTTTTTACCGACAGCTTTACGGAATTTATCTGCTTCTTCCCAGTTGTATCCAGCGAGTTCTATTGCACAGAAAAGTAAATCATCTTGATAAACGATAAGTCCATAAGATTCTTTAAGAAAACTTTTCATTCTTGGATCTAAATATTTTACGAGGTTTCGATTGTGTTTGCGTTTAATATATTCTGGGATAGATTCCATTGGTCCAGGACGATACAGGGCAACCATTGCATTTATGTCATGGATAGAAGAAGGCTTTAATTCTTTTAAAAATCTTGTCATACCTGCACCGTTTAATTGAAACAATCCTTCAGTTTGGCCATTTGCTAAAAGTTCAAAAGTTTTTTTATCATCGAGCGGTATGCGTGCTATGTCTATGTCTATGTTGTAGAATTTTTTTACTAAACTTATTGCATCTCCTAATATGGCTAAGTTTCTAATTCCCAAGAAGTCGAATTTCAAAAGTCCTGCTTCTTCAATACTATACATATCGTATTGAGTAATTATTTTTCCGCCTTTAGGGTCTAGCTGTGTAGGCGTGTATTCATAAAGTGGTTTTGGTGCGATGACGACTCCAGCCGCATGAACAGAAATGTGTCTGACGCAACCCTCTAATTTTTTTGCTAGGTCGATTATTTTTTTAGTATCTTTTTCTTTTTTATAAGCGTCTTTTAATTCTGGCACTAT
Organism: uncultured bacterium; assembly: GCA_903838985.1. GTDB lineage: Bacteria > Patescibacteriota > Minisyncoccia > Phycocordibacterales > UBA9973 > UBA9973. Next base: position 7,805 of record CAIMAO010000013.1, read on the forward strand.
TTCCATCGCATGATCTATCGTCATCGGCATACCTTGTGAACCCATTGGTATCATTTTAGAAAGTCTATCTCCTATGTTGTAAGGGTAACCTAATGCTCGAGCAACATCACGAACAGCTCCACGAGCCATCATGGTGCCGAATGTTCCTATTTGTGCCACTTTATCTTCTCCGTATTTTCTTTTGGCATATTCAATCATTTCATCGCGTCTATTGTCGGCATAATCCATGTCTATATCGGGTGGTGATGGACGAAATGGATTTAAAAATCTTTCAAAGGGGAGTTTGTATTCTATCGGATTTACATTTGTAATACCGACAAGATAAGTGACCATAGAACCTGCGACAGAGCCTCTGATCGTAGTTAGGATTCCATTCTTTTTGGCATAATCTAATAAATCACCAACCACTAAGAAATATGGTGAATATCCTTTTTTGAAAATTACAGAAAGTTCGTATTCTACTCTTTCTATCGTTTCTTTTGTTTTTTCAATACCAATTTTTTCAAAACCTTCATATGCAAGTTCGCGCAATTTTTCATCTGCATTTTTTCCACCTTCTATTTTAAAATCAGGGAAAACCCAGCTACCGAGTTCTAATTCAAGATTGCACATATCAGCCACTTTTTTTGTATTTGTCACAGCTTCAGGAATATCTTTAAAAAATTCTAGAGCTTTTTTCTCGTTTATTAAAGAAAAATCATCATCAGAAAATTCAAACTTAGAAGCTTCTTTATTATCGCCCTGTGTATTTATTTGAAGCAATGTGTGGTGTGCTTCATGGTCGTCACTACAAGGGTAATGAGAGTCTTGTGTGGCCACAAGAGGAATGTCATGTTTTTTTGCTAGTTTTATTAATTCATCACGCACGCGTTTATCATTTTCAACCGATGGATGACATTGAATTTCTATAAAATAATTTTCCTTACCAAAAATTTCTTGATATTCAAGAATAAGTTTTTCTGCCTTTTCTATATCATTATTTACTATACTTTGAGAAAGTTCGCCACCAAGACAACCAGAAAGGGCTATGATACCTTCGTGATATTCTCGTAATATTTCTTTGTCCATTCGGGGTTTGTAATAGTATCCTTCAAGATTTGAAATTGTAACCAATCTTATTAAATTTTTATAACCTTGTAAATTCTTCGCAAGAAGGATTAAATGGTAATATCTTTTTCCTCCACCTTCTACTGCTCGGTCTTTACGAGAGCCAGCGGTCATATATGCTTCCACTCCGATTATTGGTTTGATTCCTTCTTTTTTTGCTAATTTGTAGAATTCAATAGCTGCATACATATTGCCATGGTCTGTGACAGCTATGGAGGACATTTTGTTCTTTTTAGCAATATCCACTATATCTTTAAGCTTAGAAAGTCCGTCTAAAAGGGAATAATGTGAGTGAGTATGCAAATGTATAAAATTTGATTCTTTTTCTTCCATTTTTCATATAATAGCATAAAAAGTGAAGAATAATATTTTTCTGATTCTTTGTTGTTTGTCCTTTTGATTTGTGTAGTGTGTGCTATAATATTTTTATGACTAAAATTAAAGTAGCCATAAATGGCTTTGGTAGAATAGGTAGGGCATTTTTAAAAATAGCTTGGGAAAGAGCTGAAATTGAAATAGTTGCTGTGAATGATCTCGGTTCTATTGAAAGTTTAGCTTATTTATTACGTCACGATACTGTTTATAGAAATTGGAATCATAAAGTAGAAATTTCTGGGACAGATTTATTAATTGATGGAAAAGTAATTAAATTTATTTCAGAAAAAGATACGAGCAAACTTCCTTGGAAAGATTTAGGTGTTAATGTTGTTGTTGAATCAACTGGATTATTTACATCTTATGATAAAGCGAAATTCCATATTGATCAGGGGGCAAAGAAGGTTGTAATTAGTGCTCCTTCAAAAGGCGGAGACCCTTCGACAAGCTCAGGGCAAGTGCCAGTGAAAGGGGAAACCATATTGTTAGGGATAAATGAAGATAAATTTGGTACTTGTGATATTACTTCCAATGCTTCTTGTACGACAAATGCTGCTTCGCCTTTAATTTCAATTTTGCATGAATCCCTTGGTATAGAAAAAGCGATTTTAAATACTGTTCATGGTTATACTGCATCACAAGCACTTGTGGATGGTCCAAGTAAAAAGGATTTACGTGAAGGTCGTGCTGCCGCACAAAACATTGTGCCTTCTTCTACTGGTGCTGCTGTCGCTGTGACAGAAGCCTTTCCAGAATTGAAAGGATTGTTTGATGGTATATCTATTCGTGTGCCTGTGCCAGCTGGATCTATTGTTGATATAACATTTATTTCAAATAAAAATACAACTAAAGAAGAAGTGAATGAAATTTTAGAAAAAGCTTCAAAAGATAAAAAATGGGAAAAAATATTTGCTGTCACACATGAGCCTTTAGTTTCTTCAGATATTTTAGGAGAATCACATGCATCTATAGCTGATTTGGAAATGACACGCGTTGTCGGTGGAAATCTCGTGAAAGTTCTCGGCTGGTATGACAACGAGATGGGGTATACTCATACACTAATAGAGCATGTAATAAAAACAGGAAATACTATCTAATAAAATATGGCAGGAAAACATCAATTACAAATTGCTCTAAAAAGTATAAAAGGTATTAATTGGTCAAATAAAAAAGTGCTAGACATTGGTTGTAGCAATGGCTCTTTAACTTATGAGGTATTTAAAAAAACTAATGCAAAAGAGATTATTGGTATTGATCTAGATAAAAAAAGAATAAAAAAAGCTAAAGAAATAAAAAACAAGAAATTAACTTTTTTTGTCATGGATGCCAATGATATAAGCATTTTCCCAGGTGAGAGTTTTGATGCTGTCTTTAGTAATATGACATTTAATCAATTTTTTGATTCTAATAAAGTTTTAAAAGAAATTTATAGATTATTAAAACCAAAGGGTTTAGCGATAATAAATTTTAATCAAGAAAAATCAGAAGTTCGTATAGAAATTGAAAAACAGAAAGCTAAGTTTTTGGGAGAATCTTATAAATTATCAAAAAAGAAAAAAATTTCTGCAAATAAACTTAAAGAAGAAGCTCAGAAAATTGGTTTTAGTAAAATAAAGATTAAACCTAAAGAGGATATTTATTTTTTTGAAAGTGTTGACGATCTAATGGGAAAATCTAAGGATTTTGGCCTCGATGATAAAAAATATGAACTACTTTGGCAAAAATTAGAGAAAGGGTTTGAAAAATATCAAACTAAAAAAGGGTATAAAGAGACGTGGAATATTGTTTTTGCTCGATTAGTGAAATAAATATTTATTTTTTAAATTTCTCCACTAAACACACATACTGCAGGGCCACGAAGGATTATTTCTCCTTCGTGGTTTTTTGATAAATAGAGTTTTCCACCAGGGAATTCTAGGATTATTTCTTTATCTACATAGGAGTTTCCTATGTGATTTAGAATAGCAAACACAGCACAAGCTCCTGTTCCGCAAGCAAGAGTTGCGCCACAACCACGTTCCCAGACTTTGACTTTAAAATAATCATCTGTAATTTTTTCTACAAATTCTACATTTATTTTATTTGGAAAATGTATGTCGTTTTCTATTTTAGGACCAATTTGAGATAAATCAATTTCAGAAATATTTTTTACAAAACCGACAGCATGAGGATTACCCATAGAAACAAAATTAAATGAAATATTTTCAAGAATGAGTGGACTTTCTGGAAAATCAGAATGAATGAAAACCGGGGCATCCATATTTACAGAAAAACTATCATCGGTATTACAAGTAATTTTTTTTATTCCAGCTCTAGTGTCTATTGATATCTCTTTTAAATTAGAATTTGTTTGTTCAAGAAAAAATTTAGCTAAACATCGTACACCATTACCACACATCTCTGCCAAGCTTCCATCAGAATTGTAATAATTCATAAAACAATCAGCTTTGTCTGAATTTTCTAAAAGTATTAAACCATCAGACCCTACACCAAAATGGCGGTCACAAAGTAGCTTTATATGATCAGTATTTTTTGTATCAAAACTATTATCACGATTGTCTATTATGACAAAGTCATTTCCAGCACCATGGTATTTATAAAATTTAACCATAGTGTTATTATATACTAGGTTGAAGTTTTACACATTTTTATTATTAGATGTTATAATATTATTATGAAAATTTTTGTTGGGACAGATCATGCAGGTTATGTGCTTAAAGAAAAGTTAGTTTCTTATTTGAAATTGCAAGGTCATGAAGTGATAGATGAAGGTGCTTTTGAATATGATGAAAATGATGATTATCCAGATTTTGTTATACCTGTTGCACAAGAAGTTTCAAAAGATCCGACAAGATCAAAAGGTATTATATTGGGAGGCACAGGAGAAGGTGAAGCCATTGTAGCAAACAGATTTCCTCACGTTAGAGCTATCGTTTATTATGGTAGGGTGAAGCCAATAGTAGAAGATGAATCTGGAATTCTTCATAGATCAAGAGCTCATAATGATGCAAATGTTCTTTCTTTGGGAGCTAGATATTTTACAGAAGAAGATGTAGTGGAAATAGTTAATTTTTGGCTTAATGCTCCATATAGTTTTGACGAAAGACATATTCGTCGTTTGGCGAAAATAGATGCTATAAAAATAGATTAAAATGATTGAAATAATTCCAGCAGTATTACCTAAAAATTATGAAGATTTAAAAAATAAAATTGCACTTGTGCGAGGCATTGTTCCTGTGGTTCAAATAGATATTTGTGATGGTATTTTTGTTTCATCCAAAACATGGCCTTTTGAATCTGGGATAGATGAACATTTTAATAAAATTTTAAATGAAGAAGAGGGAATACCTTTTTGGGAAGATATAGATTTTGAACTTGATCTTATGGTTTCTGATGCAATTAAGAATTTTGATATTTACACTAAATTAGGAGCTAGAAGAATCATTTTTCACATTGAAGCAGTGGGTGACTTGAAAGAATTTAAAGATTTTTTAGAAGGGATAGATGTATATGTGAGGGAAGCGATGGAAATAGGTATAGCTGTAAATATTGGGACGCCAGTAGGATCGATTTTCCCACTAGTTAATAGTGTTGATTTTGTGCAATGTATGGGTATCAACAAGATTGGTTTTCAAGGACAAAAGTTTGATGAAAAAGTAATAGAGAATATAAAAAAATTAAAAGAAGAATTTTCAGATCTTATTATATCTGTAGATGGCGGAGTAAATCTTGAAAGTGCATCCTTGTTGATAGATGCCGGAGTTTCTAGGTTGGTTGCTGGTTCTTCTATTTTTAATACTGATAATATTATTGAAACGATAGAAGAATTTAAAAATTGTTGATATAATTAAATTAATGTCTTCTTTGTCTGATGCTAAAATTAAAGAGCTTGAAATAAAGGCAAATGATATTCGTCAGAGTATTATTGAAATGTTGTTAGAAGCAAAAAGTGGACATACAGCAGGGCCACTCGGTATGGCTGATATTTTTACACTTTTTTATTTCCATATTTTAAAACATAATCCAAAAGATCCATTTTGGGCAGATCGTGATAGATTGGTCTTATCAAATGGACATATTTGTCCTGTGCTTTATGCATCTATGGCACATAGTGGATATTTACCGATTGAAGAATTAAAAACTTTACGTAAATTTGGTTCTCGTCTCCAAGGTCATCCACATAGAGAATATTTACCATTTGTTGAAAATTCTTCTGGACCACTTGGTTCTGGTCTTTCACAAGCAGTTGGCATGGCCCTAGCAGATAGAATGGATAAAAAAAATAATGATAGATTTATTTATTGTTTTATGTCTGATGGAGAATTGAATGAAGGAAATTCTTGGGAAGCAATAATGCTTGCAGGTAAACTTAAATTAAGAAATTTAATTGCTATTGTAGATAGAAACAATATTCAGATAGATGGATACACTGAAGATATAATGCCTCTTGAACCATTAGCAAATAAATGGAGAGCTTTCAATTGGCATGTGATAGAAGTTGGAGGCCATGATTTTAGAACTTTAAATGAAGCAGTGGAAGAAGCACAATCAATATTTGAAGAACCAACTGTTATCATTGCACATACTATTTCAGGTAAAGGTGTAAAAGAATTTGAGCGAGATTATAAATGGCATGGTATGCCACCAAACAGAGAACAAGCAGAAATAGCACTTAAAGAATTAAGAGAAAATAGGCCCGCCTAGACTTGCGTTAGTCGAGGCTGGCCAGTATAAAAAATTATGTTAAATCCAATTTTAAAATTAAATCCTAAAATTTTTAATGATGATGTTGAACAAATACCTATACGAAAAGGTTTTGGTCAAGGTTTACTTTTGGCTGGGGAAATTGATAAAAATGTGGTTGCTCTTTGTGCAGATTTGACAGAATCAACCCAAATGAATATGTTTGCTGAAAAGTTTAGGGATCGGTTTGTGGAAATGGGAGTGGCAGAACAAAATTTAGTGACAGTTGCTTCGGGAATGGCAGCAATGGGTAAGATCCCTTTTTGTTCTTCTTATGCGATGTTTTCTCCGGGACGTAATTGGGAACAAATAAGAACGACGATTGCTTATAATGATAGGCCTGTAAAGATAGTTGGCTCACATGCTGGTATATCTGTTGGTCCTGATGGTGGAACACATCAAGCACTTGAGGACATAGGTCTTATGAGATTAATTCCGAATATGGATGTCGTTTCTCCTTGTGATGCGATAGAAGCTAAAAAAGCAACATTGCAATTAGCTAAAACAGGGAAGCCAGCATATTTACGTTTAGCCCGTGAAAAAACACCTGTCATAACAACAGAAGAAACTCCTTTTGAAATAGGTAAAGCACAAATTTATTGGGTGCCAGATGTTGGTTTGGCACAGGTGGGAATTGTCGTTACTGGTAGTCTTACTTATCGTGCAATGGTTGCTGCTAAAGAATTAGAAGTAGAAGGAATTAAAACAAAAGTTATGAATTTATCTTCAATCTCACCGATAGATATAGAGTCAATATTATCTTTAGCAAAAGAAAGTAAAGCGATAGTGACGGTAGAAGAACATCAAGTAAGAGGCGGAATGGGTTCTGCTGTGGCAGAAGTTTTGGCACAAAATTATCCCGTGCCTATTGAATTTATTGGTGTTCAAAATCTTTTTGGTCAATCAGGTACTCCAGATGAATTGATAGAACATTATAAAATGGGAGTGAAATATATAAAAGAAGCAGTAAAAAAAATA